>JAQGKJ010000197.1 GCA_028290165.1 Bradyrhizobium sp.
CATTGGGTGGTCGAGGATTGCGGCACCATCATCAATCCACAGCTGGTCGACGAGCAAATTCGGGGCGGCGTCGTGCAGGGCCTCGGTGCCGCGCTGTTCGAAAAATGCATCTACGATGAGCGGGGACAGCTCACCAACGCCAACATGGCCGATTATCTGGTTCCGATGTCGGGTGTAATGCCCGATATCGATGTGGGGCATGTGGTGTCGCCGACGTCAGAGACGGAGCTGGGGGCAAAGGGGGCGGGCGAGGCCGGCACGGCGGGAGCAGCCGCAGCGGTGGCCAACGCCGTGAACGATGCGCTGAAGCCGTTCGGCGCGGTAATTACCGAGATTCCGTTGACGCCTCAGATTATCTTGACGGCATTGGGGCGCATCTGAGCGCGGACACACCAAAAAAGCCAAGCGAGCCGCCGGCCCGAATCCGAAATCCGCTTATGGCGTGCCGGCGGTATTAAAGCGGGAAAGGTCGCAATCGGGCTCGGCATAGTGAGTCCGGCGCAGCCCCTCTTGATCTTCAGCAACGGTCGGACGGCAACGGGCCTGCCAGGCGGCGCGGCCCTCTGCGTCAGCCTTTTGTTCCTCGGGTGTCAGCGCAGCGGCGCGAACGACGCCACCGCCATTGATGCTGAAGTCAGTGGATTGGCTGGGAGTAAGCGGAAGCCCGGCGGCGATGGCCGCCGCCTTCGCTCTTGCCGCGGCAGCGGCTGCCCTGGCGGCGCTGGCCGCGTCGGCCGCATGTCCATGATCCATCGACCAGGAACCCTGTTGCGCGGATGCAGCAGAGATGCAGGCAGCGGAAATCAGCAAGGCACCCAGAATAGTACGCATTTTACATAACCTCTAGGAATTAGGATGGTCGCGCCGTCTGTTGCTATCCGGGGAACGTTGAGGGCGCGTAAAGCAAACTCGTTAGCGCACTCGCAACGAGATGCATCGAATTCTAACTATGGACCGGGGACACGAGACTATTACCGCGCGTTGTTGCTCCGCGCCCGTCATCTTACTCCGCCGCGCGGGTAAGCGTCTCCGCTTGCCGGATGGTGACGACCACTTTGATGGCATCTTCGACCCGGTCTCGCGCGTATCTTAGCGCGGTGGGCAGATCGGCGAGTGCGAAGGTGTGGGTGTGGATTTTAGTCGCATCGAACCGCTTTTCCGCCATCAAAGCCATGGCGCGGCGGGTGGCGCTGCGGCCTTCGCCGCGAATGCCGTAGACGTAGATGTTGTTCTTCACGAGATGAGCCAGATCGGTCGTCACCGGGTCGTGCGGGAACGCCGCCAGACAGATTTTCCCGCCGCGATTGGCCATGTGAATGGCCTGGTTGACGGTGGCTTCGGTACCGGCACACTCGACCACGTAATCCGCGCCGATTCCCCCGGTGAACTGCTTTACAACATCGACCGCATTTTCCTCGGCGACGTTGATGACACGGTCGGCTCCCAACTCCCGACCGATCGCCAGCCGCCTGTTGCGCGTTCCCGTGAGAATAACCGGGCTCGCACCAAGCGCCTTTGCAACCGCTACCGCGAGCAACCCGATCGGTCCTGGACCAATCACCACGACGCTCTCACCTGCGACCAGCCCGCCAAGTTCGGTCAGGCCGTACATGGAAGTCCCGGCGGTAACGACCAGGGTGGCCTCCGCGTCACTCATCGTGTCGGGCACCCGTGCCAGCGTGTTGATATGATTGACCGCGTATTCGGCAAAACCTCCATCCGTGGTGAACCCGTTGGCGCGATGACCTTTGTCCGGCCTCCCATAGTTGAGGCAGGAAGTGTACATGCCCTGGCGGCACCGCTTGCACTGGCCGCAACCGGCATGGATCTCCACGCTGACGCGCTCGCCGATGTCGAACTCGTCGACGTCGGGTCCGAGCGCGGCAACCATGCCCATATATTCATGGCCGGGCGTGAAATTCTTGTTGAAGGGCAGGCCGCCTAAAATGCTCGCCGGCGAGCCGCCATGGATGATCTCAAGGTCGGTCGCGCAGATCGCGACGGCGTCGATGCGGACCAGAACTTCCGCACGTCCTGGGACCGGTGTGGGTTTGTCACGCAGCAAGAGCTCATCCGGGTCGCCCAAAACCCAAGCCTTCATTTGCGCAGGGACGGGAAAATTGGGAGGTGTCTTCACGCCGGCGGGGTCGTACATTGAGCGCATCCTTGATGTACGGAAAACCTTACCGGAAATTGTCGACGGATGAAATCGCCCCTGTCAAGCACGTTAGGCGTCGGGGCGGACACCGCCGGCTGATTCGTCGCGCTTGACCTCGGGAAACAGCCACATTGCGAAGATCATGAAGAAACCGAGAAATGCGACGAGGTACTGGATGCGATCGTGCCCAAGTCTATGCTGGAAATAAAAGGCAGCAGCCGAAACCAGCACCACGAGCAACGAAAGTCCGAGTTTGATTTTTACAGGCATGGCTTGATTCCCGATCAGTTCACGACAGACCCGTCCAAGCAGGCCCGCCGATCTTTGCGAGCACCGCAAGGGCCAGCACCTGGACGCCCACCAGCACGATCAGGCCGGCGTTCCCGTCGCGCAGCGACGGCGGCCATACCTCGAAAAGCCCCGGTGCAAACAGAACGACAAGACCGGCCACGACGATCAACGTACTCCACCGGAGTTCAGCGTAGCCGTAAAGTCCAGTACCCGCCAGAAGCGCTACCAGCAATGCCGCGTTGCCGACAATCAGCAGCATCGCAGTGCCCGATCTCGCGGAATTCGGGCGGGAGCGCAGTGGAAACATCCCGGCAACGATCAGGAATGCGACCGTACAGATGGTTGCAAACCCGGCGAACCAGAGCAGCGAAGCCCAGTGCGGTTCGATGGCATCCATGACTAGTCTACCTGTCTCCGCGGCCCCTGACAGCTATTCGGCCGGCGCAGCAAATCCTGCCGGCGTTTCCGCCGCGCGCGGCTTCGGTGTGCGCGAGGTCTTGCGCATGTTGGTCTTGACGAAGCGATGATCATATCCGTTGAAGAGATGGCCGACCAGACCGCGATCGAGATCGGAGGTGCCGAACAGCCAATCCATAATGGGGAAAGTGAGATTCATGTTCCGCTCCATCATGATCGACTGATCGTGATGGGCCGTATGATGACGTCTGATCGTGTTGACCAGCGGCACGTTGCGCACGAACCAGTTCTCATCGACGTGGCAGCAGAAGTGCATGAACTCGTAGATCAGGTACATTGATGTCGTGGTCGAGATGAGCAGCCAGCCGACGTTGGGTGAGATCAGCGAGCCGAGAACGAGAGCCGGCGGGATCGACATCATCGTGAAGGTAACCAGCGCGTAGGGAGGAAAGAAAGTCACGCGCCAGTCGTTATGGTCCGCGAAGCGCATCTCCTTTTCGGTGAAGAACTGGTGATGCATCAGCGTGTGACGGTTGTAGATCGCGCGGAACGCCTTCACTTGCGACGGGCGGTGCATGACGAAGCGGTGAATCCACCACTCGAAGAAGTTGGCGGCGAGGAAAGTCACGGGAACGATCCCCAACTCCCACCAGCGCAAATCGCTGATGTTCGCGAAATAGACCGACAGCGCCGTGAACCCGATCACATAGATGACGAAGGCATGAAGCCAACCATTGTACCATCCCGCGATGCGGTGACGATACGTCGCCCGATAGCTCCGCTGCCGCTCTGTCATCGGACTCGATGCTAGTTCCATCAGGCCGTCTCCTCATCATCTTCGACAAACAAATTTCGCCTAATATATCACCAATCTATCAGTCCCGCAAAGGTCTTTCCGGGCGCATTTCACAGGCATTGCGCGAAAAAATCGCTTGATGAGATGCCTGATATATTTATGGTATGCCAACAAAAACGCGTAGCAGATGCGCGCTGACAACTGGGGAGGCACCTATGAAGCTCACGCGTCGCGAATTTTCCAGACTTGCGGGCAGTGGCGTCCTGGCAGCTGCCGCGCCGGGCGTCTTTGCACCGGCCCTCGCACAGGATAAGCCGCTGCGGATCGGAATCATTGCGCCGCGATCGGGCGCCGCCGGCACCGCCGGTGAGTGCGGAATTCGCGCGGTCCAATGGGCGACCGAGCGGATGAACAAGGATGGCGGCATCGCCGGGCGCAAGATCGAGCTCGTGTTTGAGGAAGAAACCAATCCGAAAGACACGATCGAGCGTTTTCGACGACTGATCCTGCAGGAAAAGGTTGAGGCGGTCCACGGCTTGATCTCGACGGGCGTCAGCCTGGGCGTCGCGCCCGTGGCGGAGGAGGAACAAGCGCTCACGGTGATGTGGGACGGTACCACGCAGGACGGTGTCAAGGAGACGATGCCGAATCCGAAATACGTGTTCCGCTCAACCGACAACGAATGCGAAGCTGTGATGGGATCGCTGCTCGCGATCAAGTACTTCAAGGGCAAATTCAAGCGGGTGGCCGGTATCAATCCCGATTATTCCTATGGCCGCAACAACTGGGAGGCCTTCCAGCAGATTCTTGCTCGCTTCGGCGTCGAGGCAGAATTCGTCGCCGAACAATGGCCGAAGGTCGGGACCATGGACTTGACCTCCCACATCGCCGCCCTCAACGCCGCCAAGCCAGACCTGATCTTCTCCTCGATGCTGTTTGCCGATCTTCCGGTGTTCATGAAGCAGGGACACGCCGCCGGTCTGTTCGACGGCGTCAAACTGGTGTTGCCGGCGGCCGGCTGGCAGATCAATCAGCTGAAGAAGGAGTTCATGCCGGAGGGCATCATCTTCGGCCACAACACGCTTTACTTCGATCACCCGCAAGCCTCCGCGCTGCAGAAGGCATTCGTTCAGGATTACATCGAGCGCTATAAAGAGGTGCCGCACTGGGAAGCAGACCGGGCCTATTTCGCGCTTGCCACCTACAAGGCCGGCGTCGAGGCCGCGCAAAAGGCTGCGAATAAATGGCCGACGCCCGAACAGGTGGCGGCGGCGATGCCCGGCCTCGAGGTCGAAAGCCTCGGCGGCAAGGGCCGCTTCCGCAAGGACAAGGTTGCCGAGCAGGTTTTCTATCAGGGGCCGTCCACCAACAACAACAAATACGATTTTCCGACGCTGGCCTCGATCGACACCTTCCAGGCGGAGCAGTTGCAGAAGCCGCCCGGCATGGATTTCTGGGAGTGGATCAAGACCGCCAAGCTGCCGGTCTGAGGCATGACGGAGTTTGTGGATGTCGTCCTTGGCGGGACCTTCCACGCCGCGGTGCTGTTTCTCGTGGCCGCAGGCCTGCAGCTTGTGTTCGGCGTCCAGAAGATTGTCAATCTGGCCTGCGGGTCCTTTTACGCGCTGGGAGCCTATTTTGGGATCACCGCGGTCGGCATTGCCATCAAGATCGGCATGCCGCCGCCGCTGTTCTTTCCAGTCCTGATCATCGCCGGCTTGGCGATCGGCCTCGTTGGACTGCCTATCGAGCGCGTCTTGCGCACGATCTACCGCCGCGACGAGAGCTATCAACTCCTGATCACCTTCGGTTTTCTTTTGATGTTTCAGGACGCGTTTCGTTATCTCTGGGGCGCGACGCCGCGAACGATGGACAACGTCTATCTCGCCTACGGCACGGCGCATGTCCTGGGAGTTCGGGTGCCGACCTATAATCTGCTGGTGATTGCGGCGAGTCTCGCGATCGCAGCCGCGCTCGGTCTTTTTCTCGAACGGACCAAGACCGGGCGTATCGTACGTGCCACTGCCGAAAATCGCGACATGGCCGAAGGGCTTGGCGTTAATGCGTCGAAGATCTTTGCGCTCGTTTTTACCGTGGGCTGCATGCTCGGCACGGTTGGGGGCGCGCTGGTGGTGCCGTCAGGCGCCGCATCGCTTGATATGGCCGTTGAACTTGTCGTGGAATCTTTCGCGGTGGTTGTCATCGGCGGATTGGGCAGCATGCGCGGGGCCTTGGTCGGCGCGTTGGTCGTCGGATTAATGCGCGCGGCGGCAATTTCGCTAATGCCCGAACTGGAGATGCTGTCGGTATATCTGGTGGTGGTTATCGTGCTCATCCTCAGGCCATCCGGCCTGTTCGGGAAGGCGACCGCGTGAGCAACCCGTCGATCGACATTGGTGCTTGGGCGATTGTGCGACGGAGTGCGCCGCAACTCAACGGATTGTCGGTCCTGCTGGGGCTGATCGCCGTGATGGCGTTTTTGCCATTGATTGCCTCGCCCTATGTGCTGGTTCTGATGCTCCCCTTCATCGGCTACGGCATCGCGCTGTTAGGCTTCAATCTCCTGTTCGGAAGTGCAGGGCTTTTGTCGTTTGGACATGCGCTTTTTCTTGGCATCGGAGCCTATACAGTCGCGGCGCTGACTTCGAAATTCGGGGTTCTGAACTTCGAGATATTGCTGGTTGCGGCCGCGCTGATCTCCGGACTGATCGCGCTTGTGATCGGAATGCTGTGCGTCCGCTACACCCGGATTTTCTTCGGCATGTTGACGCTGGCATTCGGCATGCTGTTTCACTCCTTCCTGTTCAAATTCTACAGCGTCACCGGCGGCGACCAGGGTATGCGCGTGCTGAAGCCGCTGTTGTTTGGCGTGGAATGGCGCGGCGGCAAGACGGTGTTTCTGACCGGACCGTTCTACTATTATGTGCTTGTCTTGTTTGCACTGCTCGGGCTGGCGATGTGGCGCATTACTCAGTCACCGTTTGGCCTGCACCTGCGCGCGATCCGCGAGAATGCCGGCAAGGCCGCCTATCTCGGCGTGGAGATTTTCCGCATGCGGCTGGCCGCCTTCGTGATCTCGGCCGTCTATGGCGGAATCGGCGGAACGATCCTGGCTGTCACCACGGGATTGGCCGATCCTGAACTGGCCTATTGGACCCATTCGGGAAATCTGGTGTTTATGGCGGTACTCGGCGGCAGCGGAAACTTTGCAGGTCCTGCGATTGGCGCGCTGGTGTTCGTGGTGTTGCAGGATTTTGTAATGTCCATCACGCAATACTGGCGTTTTGTGATGGGTGGCGTGCTGGTGCTGCTCGTGGTCTTCATGCCGCAAGGTCTCTCGGGCGCCGTCGGGCTCCTCGCCAACAGGCGCAATGGAGGGCGATAAGATGCACCCCGCGCGCACAGACGAAGCCACGGCGGCGGCCCCTCTGTTCGAGACCGTCAACGTCTCGAAAGCATTTGGTGCGTTCAAGGCGCTGAGCAACATCTCCTTCAGCGTCGCCGATGGTGAGTTTGTCTCGATCGTCGGGCCCAATGGGGCCGGCAAGACGACGCTGGTCAACGTCGTCACCGGCCTTCTGCGGCCAACCGTCGGCGAGGTTCGTTTCTTGGGGCGGGATATCGCCGGCATTGGACCGGTTGAACTCGCAAGGCTTGGAATGTCGCGCGCGTTCCAGTTGGTGAACATCTTTCCTGCCTTGACCGTGCGCGAAACGCTCGCAGTCGCGGTGGCGTCGCGCTTGCGCCGGGTGTCCAATCCATTTCGTTCGCTCAAGCGAGATGCCGCGCTGCAGGCCGACGTCGAGCGTGTCGCCGATGTGCTCGGCCTTCATGCCAAGCTCGATGCCTTGGCTTCGACGCTTTCGCAGGGTGAGAAGAAATTGCTCGACATCGCGAGCGCCTTTGCACTCAATCCCACCGTCATCCTGCTGGACGAGCCGACCAGCGGCGTTTCCACCGGTGACAAGCATGCTATCATGGAAGTGCTTGTAAGCGCCGCAAAGGCGTCAGGTGTGCGCGCCATCGTTCAGGTCGAGCACGACATGGATCTCGTTGAGCGGTATTCGCACCGCATCGTCGCGCTGCAGGGGGGCGTGCTGATCGCGGATATGCTGCCTGACGTCTTCTTTGCCGATCCGGAGATGATATCCGCCGTGGTCGGAACGCGCCCGAGGCTATGAGAAGGTCGCCGTGATGCTGAGTTTGTCGAAATTGAAAGTCGACATCGAGGGCAGCCGAATCCTCAATGGCATCAGCCTGTCGGTTGCGGCTGGCGAACTTGTCTGCCTCGACGGTCGCAACGGCGCCGGCAAGACCACGACGTTTCGCAGCATCATGGGCTACCGTCGCTCATTTTCGGGAGAGATCATCTTCGAGGGCAGCGACCTGACCAAACTGCCGACCTGGCAGATCGCCCAGCGCGGCATCGGATTTTCGCCCGAGGAGTCGGAAGTCTACGCCGATCTGACGGTGGCCGAGAATATCGAACTATCGACCTGGACCCGGCCGACGGGTCGGCCCGCCGGCACCCGTATCGAGGAAGCCTACACGGTATTCCCGAAACTGCGCCAATACCTGGCGCGGGGCGGGGCGCAGCTTTCCGGAGGCGAGCGCAAGATGGTGTCGATTGCCCGGGCATTGACGCTTGATCCAAAATTATTGCTGTTGGACGAGCCATTCGAGGGTTTGTCACCTGCCATCATTCCCGCGATCGCTCAGGGCGTCGCGTCGATCCGCGCGATGGGGAAAGGCGTCTTGATTGCCGAATCCAACGTTCATCACATTCCGGACTACGTTGACAGGATCTATGTGCTGGAACGGGGCGAGGTGATGTTCTCGGGCACGCTGGCGCAGGCGTATCGGGATCGTGATGTGATGCGCGTGATCGCAGGCAAGATCGACGTGGCGTCGTGACATGGGTGGACGTCAGTCAGGACAGGAGAGCGGGATGAAGCATTACGCGGGAGATCGGACCATCGACGGCGTAAAAGTGACCGTTGACGGCGCGCCACTTGATCCTTGCATGAATGTCATGGAGTTCAGCAAGAATGGCTTCGAGTGGAGCTATGAGGGTCCGGAGCCGCGCCAGCTCGCGCTGGCGCTGCTCGTCGACCACCTCGGCGACAATGCCGCCGCGAAGACGATGGTCGAGCCCTTCATGCGTACCATTGTTGCGAATTTCGGAAACGAATGGGAGATGACGTCCGATGACATCGATCTGGCGGTGACCGCGCTCGCTGGCAAGGCAGTTTCCAAATGACCTTGCAGTATCGTGCCGCCGTGCTGCACGCTGCGCAGACGGCGCTGTCGATCGAGACAGTTACCGCCGCCGCTTTGCGGCCGACAGACGTGCTGGTCCGGGTTCGCGCGGCCGGACTTTGCCACACCGATCTCGAAGTCATCGAAGGATCGCTGCGCTATCCAATGCCGATTGTGCTCGGACACGAGGCGGCCGGGATCGTCGAGCAGGTCGGCCCAGCTGCGCGCGGGGTGAAGCCGGGCGACCACGTGGTGCTGTCCTGGAACCCCCATTGCGGGCATTGCTTTTATTGCGACCGCGACGCGCCGATCCTGTGCGAGCAATATCTGGGCGAAGGGCTGAAGGGGGTGTCATTCGATGGCGTACTCCGGACCAGTCTGGCCAACGGCCGCCCGCTTCAACAATTGATGTTCCTGGGATCGTTCGGCGAATTCTGCACTGTGTCCGATCAGCAAGCTATTCCAGTTCCAAAGGAGATTCCGTTCGACCGCGCCTGTCTGATCGGCTGCGGCGTCATGACCGGTGCAGGTGCAGCCCTTAATCTGGGCGCGATCGCGCATGGCGACACCGTAATGGTGATCGGCTGCGGCGCAGTGGGTCTTGCCGCGGTGCAAGGCGCGCGGCTGGCGGGCGCCGGCGCGATTATCGCTGTCGACATTGACCCGGCGAAACTGGTGCTCGCCGCCGGAATGGGTGCGACCCATGGCGTCGATGCCTCGAAGGAGGATGCCATTGCGGCTGGAAAACGAGTGACGGCTGGCCGCGGCGTCGACGTCGTCATCGAGGCGGCCGGCAGCGCTTCGGCCTTTCGGGTTAGCACTGAGGCGGTGCGGCCCGGCGGGCAGGTCGTCTGGCTCGGCAAGATCGACGTCAACAAGGATGTCGGCTTTCGCTGGGGATCACTGATGCAGGAGAAGCGCATCCGGCGCGTCAGCTATGGCAATGCGCGCCCGCGCCGAGATTTTCCGCTTCTCGCGCGCGCCTATCTCGATGGTTCGCTGATGCTGGACGAGTTGATCTCGCGCCGCATCGCGCTCGAGGAGATCAACGACGGCTTCGCAGCTTTGAAGCGGGGTGAAACCATTCGCAGCGTCATTACGTTCGATTGACGCCGCCGGCGTATATCCCGCAAGGCATGCCCTCGGACTTGATCCGCTGAGAGTAACGGCTT
Source organism: Bradyrhizobium sp. (assembly GCA_028290165.1). The sequence goes on from JAQGKJ010000197.1 coordinate 10,094, forward strand.
TGCGAATGCGCAATTGATCAGGTATCGATCGTCTTTCGCGCGAAATCCTCGATATAGTCGATCAGCCGATCCGACGCGGTCGCCGCCGCCTTGGCCTTTTTCTGCGAAATCGCCTGCGCGACCGCGGCATGCAGCTTGGCGGCAAGCGGCAGGTCCGCAACCTCCTGATAATGCTGATACCAGAATCGGCGTGACAGCGCGTTCATCAACCCCATCGAGCGCCGCGCGAATTCGTTTCGGGCTGTCGTCGCGACCAGGATGTTGAAGCGCTGGTCCAGCCGCATGAACGCGATGTCGTCGGCCTTGACGGCGGCCGCGAGCATGGCTTCGGCTACCTCGGCGAATTCGCGGCGCTCCTCCGTGGTGGCCCGCTCCGCTGCCAGGCTCGCCATCAGGCGTTCGAGTTCACGCCGCACCTCGAGCAGCCGCAATTGCAACCTAAGATTGATTTCGGAGACCATGATGCCCCGTCTCGGCATGATCACGACAAGGCCGTCCCGTGCGAGACGCTGCAAGGCCTCCCGGATCGGGGTCCGGCCGATCTTCAGCCGCACGGCGAGAGCCTGCTCCGACAACACCGTTCCAGGCGATAGTTGCAGCGTGACGATCATCTCCTCGATTTCGCGATAGGCGCGATCGGTGAGTGTACCATCCTCCACCTCGATGGTCCGAGGCCGGCGTTTCGTTGGCGTTTTCGACTTCAATTCGTTCCTCGAACAGGCAGCAAGAGGGTCGCGAGCAAGCATACCGCACGCTCACCCCAAACGTATATCGCTCATATATCAGGAAACAAGACTGCAGGCGACCGCGGCAAACCTGGCAGGCCGGCAATGTACCGCCGGTCTCACCCCACCTGTTTTTCCGACAGCTTGTAGATTTCGAGGGCATCGGCATCCGCGCCGCGTGCCGATTTGGCCAGCCTGAACAATTGCGCGGCGAGGCCAGCCATCGGTACCGGGCTCGAGGTGTCGCGCGCGACATCGATCACCGTATCCAGATCTTTCAGCATCGTTGCGATATGACCGAGCGGCGGCGAATGAATGCCCTGCACCATGCGCGGCACGAACAATTGCAGGGGAATCGAATCGGCGAAGCCGCCGGCGAGTGCTTCCGGCAGCCGACTGGCATCGATCCCGGCATCTACCGCCAGCCGCGTCGCCTCCGCGAGCACGGCCATGGCGCATCCGACGATCACCTGATTGCAGAGTTTTGTGGTCTGGCCGGCACCGGTCGGGCCCATATGTGTCAGCCTTCGCGCCATCGCCAGCACATAGGGCCTCGCCCTTTCGATATCGGCGGCATCGCCGCCGGCCATCACCGCGAGCGTGCCTTCTTCCGCGCCCATGGTGCCACCGGAGACCGGCGCATCGACCCACCCCATGCAGTTGGCGGCTTTCAGCCGGGCCGCAATCGAGCGTGCCGCGTCCGGATGAATCGAGGAGAAGTCGACGATGAGTTTTCCGGAGCCGGGCGCGGCCGCAAGGCCGTCATTGCCGAACACCACTTCCTCCGCGGCAGCCGCATCGGTCAGGCACATGAAGATGATGCCGGCGATGGCCGCCACATCGCGCGGCCGGCTTGCGCGTTTTGCGCCGGCCTCGACCAGCGCGGCGGCCTTGCCCGGAGAGCGGTTCCAGACCGTGACGTCATAGCCCGCGTTGAGCAGGCGCTGTGTCATTGGAAATCCGATCATCCCGAGCCCGAGATAGCCGAGCTTTTCCGTTTTGTCTGCATCCGCTCCGCCAATCCCAGCCATTGCACTTCTCCCTGCTTCACCGCGGCCTTTGAGCGGCGCGTACTGGCTTTACCACACATCCTTGCCGGGAAAGCACGACACCCCGGCGAGCCCTCATGGCTTGCCTGATTGTTTGAACCATGAAAGGCTTAGTCAACATCGTTTTGCGCTGGCGCCAGTCGGAGCATGGGCAAGTGGAGTGGGCATGATGCGAATACCTTCGAAAGCAATTCTGGCGGCCGGGGCTGTGGCCGCCGTTTTTGCCAGCATGAGTTCGTCTTACGCGCAGCAGACGATCCGGGTCGGATGGACCATACCGGCCGAGGAATCGAAATACTGGATGATGCGCAGACCGGCTGAATTTCCCAATCTCGGCAAAACCTACAATATCGAATGGACGCAATTCCAGGGCACCGCGCCGATGACGCAGGCGCTGGCGGCGGGCGCGCTCGACTGCGCCACGCAGGCGCCGTTATCGCTCGCAAACGGCGTAGTCGGTGGAAACCTGAAGGCCTACATCGTGGCGCAGCACGTCTTCGAGAAGCCCGGCGGCTTCTCGGTCTATTGGGCTGTGATGGACGATTCCCCGATCAAGAAGAGTTCCGATCTCAAGGACAAGAATGTGGGCATCTCCGTGATCGGAGGCGGCACCTATGGTCCGTTCGCGATGTTGCTGCAGAAGAACGGTGTCGACCCGAAGAAGGACATCAAGCTGGTCGAGGTCGGTTTTGCGGTTTCCGAGGACGCGTTGCGCCAGGGCCGGGTCGATGCGGTGAACATGAACCAGCCCTTCGCCGCGCGCGCCGAGGCCAAAGGCGGCACCCGCAAGCTTTTCTCGCTGTCGGAGGAAATGCCGAACATCGTTCACATTCTGGAGGCCTGCCGCGCCGATTTCGTCGACAAGAATCCGGAACTGGTAAAGGCCTATGTGCGCGACATCACCTCCGGCATGAAAAAGGCCCTCGCCAATCGCGAGGAGACGCTCAAGGTCGTGTCCGAACAGCTGAAAGCGCCAATTCCGGTCCTGGATACCTATCTGCTCAAGGACAATGATTTCGGCAGGGATCCGGGGGCAGCCCCGAATTTCGACGCGATCCAGAAGATGCTCGACATCTATGCCGCGACGGGGATGCTGCCGAAGATGGATGTCGCGCAATTCAAGCACCCGACCATCGTCGCGCCCTTGCAATAGGCGATACCGATCCACGAGTCGTAACCGCGTAAGCGGGATCGACCTGGGGAGAGATTTGTACACATGAAGAAGTGGCGATCACGCGTGACGACCGATGGTCTCGATCGTGCGCCCCACCGCGCGTTCATGCGCGCGATGGGACTGGACGATGCAGCGCTCGCCCGCCCGATGGTCGGGGTTGTCAGCA
>JAQGKJ010000205.1 GCA_028290165.1 Bradyrhizobium sp.
TCTCGTCGTCGGCGCGGTCGTATTTTTCATCCTTCCCTGGCTGACGCCGCGCTTTTTCAGGTTGTATGGAAACCGATCCTCGGAACTCGAAACCAAGTTCCTGCTGTTGTGCCTGTTCGGAATGGGCGCACTTGCGAACTGGGCCGACAGTGAGGCCGTGCTTCCGGCCTATCTCATCGGCATGGTGATTGCGGGAACGGTCGGCAAGGACCATGCGCTGATTCGACGGCTGCGTACCCTGACCTTCGGATTTCTGACGCCATTCTATTTCATTCGCGCCGGCTCGTTCGTTTCGATACCGGCGCTGGTAGCAGCACCCGTGGCATTCCTGTTCTTTCTCGTGGTCAAGATCGGCTCGAAAATCGTCGGCGTGTATCCCATAACCAAGCTGTTCTCCGCGCCGGACAAGGAGGCGATGTACACGACGCTCTTGATGTCAACCGGCCTGACCTTCGGAACGATTTCCGCGTTGTTCGGCCTTTCGCACGGGATTATCAACCAGGCCCAATATTCGTCGCTGGTTGCCACGGTCATCGCAAGCGCGGTTATTCCTACCGTGATTGCAAATGCCTTCTATCTGCCACGCCATCTGTTGCCGCCGTCCCGTTCGGAGGGGACGCAAATCGAAAGGCCCGAACGCCCCGGCGCGCTGATCACGTCGGATCAAGCCGAATAGGCGGAGGCTTGCGCGATGTTCAAGATCATCTTGCATGCCAATGACGGGTCGAAACCTGCGTTCAAGGCGCTCGATCTGGCGATCGCAATGGCCAAACAGAACGCCGCGGCACTTCATCTGGTCTGCGTGGAGGAAATCCCGCAGATGCCGGAGTATATCGAGGAAGTGCGGGAGGCCCGGGGAATCGCCGCGCGCCGTTTCCATTCGGTAGTCGAGCGCGCGCGGCGTCAGGCTGAGCAAAACGGCATGAAGATACAGGTTCACGTCGTGAGCGGCCATCCCGTTCGCATGATCGTGGACCTCGTGGACGAGATCGGCGCCGATCTCCTCGTGATTGGTGCGACCGGACATTCAGCTCTGTACGAGCGCATGGTAGGCAGCCGCGCCGATCGCATTGTCCAATTGGCAGCTTGTCCCGTATTGGTTGTGAAATAAGCAAGAACCGTCCGGGCAATGCCGCACGTCGCAGCGGTCGAAAGCCCGCGGTCCGGCTGCAGGCGATGTCCGTTGACGTTGCGATCCCCCTTCGCCAAGTATGGGCCCATGACCACGACAAAACTCGACCTTGCCGGCCTCAAATGCCCGCTGCCGGCATTGAAGACGCGAAAGGCGCTGAAGGCGCTGAAGCCGGGCGACAGGCTGGAAGTGCACTGCACCGATCCGCTGTCGGTGATCGATATCCCCAATCTGATCCGGGAAACCGGCGACAAGGTCGAGATCACCGAACGCAACGAGCGGCAGATCGTGTTCCTGATTGAAAAGGCTGACGGGCTGTCGCCTGCCGTCACGGGGTCGTAGATCGGAAATCAGCGCCGCTCCGCGCGCCTCTTGCAGTGCAGCAAGGCGAGAAACCCCCTACATCGCTACCTTTTGCCTATCGACACAACGCCCGGCTTCTGCCCCAATTGAATTCTCCGCAGGGCTGCGGAGATTGGGTCGCGCCTGTGGCACGGGCGGTTGGGGGCGGGGCACTTTTCAGATCAGGACCGGCACCGGCATAACGTGTCGAATCGGGTGTTAGAATTCTCGGCTGCGCCTTCGCGATCGCGGCGCGACTCGAAAATTGCGCGGAGCAGCAACGTGGAAGCTGAGCCGCGTGAAGGGCTGAGGACCACAGGATCGTAGATATCAGACATGCCCGGCACGGGCGCCTGTACGGGAGGATTGAATGGCTACTATTGAGGGCGCTGGAACCATGTCCGGCGGCGGGGCGGGAATCCTCGATCGCGAGCACACCATTGCCAAGGCCGGCTTCAATCGCTGGCTGGTGCCGCCCGCGGCGCTTTGCATTCATCTGTGTATCGGGATGGCCTATGGCTTCAGCGTGTTCTGGCTGCCGCTGTCGCGCGCGGTCGGGCTCACGGCGTCCAAGGCCTGCCCCGATATTTCATTGTGGCAGGAGCTGTTCACCACCACCTGCGACTGGAAAGTGGCCAGCCTGGGCTGGATGTTCACGCTGTTCTTCGTGCTGCTCGGCGTTTCTGCCGCGATCTGGGGCGGCTGGCTGGAGCGGGTCGGCCCGCGCAAGGCCGGTGTCGTCGCGGCGCTGTGCTGGGGCGGCGGGCTGTTGATAGGCGCCTTCGGCGTCTACGTGCATCAACTCTGGATCATGTGGTTAGGGGCCGGCGTCATCGGCGGCGTCGGTCTCGGGCTCGGTTATATTTCTCCGGTTTCGACGCTGATCAAATGGTTCCCCGACCACCGCGGCATGGCAACCGGTTTTGCCATCGCCGGTTTCGGCGGCGGAACGTTGATCGGCGCGCCGCTGGCGAATTTGCTGATCAACTACTTCAAGACTCCCACCTCGGTCGGGGTGTGGGAAACCTTCGCCACCATGGGCGTGATCTATTTCGTCTTCATGATGATCGGCGCCTTCGCTTATCGCGTGTCGCCGGCAGGCTGGCGTCCCGACGGCTGGACGCCGCCGAGCGAAAACAGGTCAATGATCTCGCAGCATCACGTGCATCTCGACAACGCGCACAATACGCCGCAGTTCTGGTTGATCTGGTGGGTGCTGTGCCTGAACGTGTCGGCCGGTATCGGCGTGATCGGCATGGCCTCGCCGATGCTGCAGGAGATCTTCGCCGGCAAACTGATCGGATTGCCAAACCTCGGATTCAACGCGCTGAGCGCCGAGCAGAAGACAATCATCGCGGGCATCGCCGCCGGTTTTGCCGGCCTGATCTCGCTGTTCAACATCGGTGGCCGGGTATTCTGGGCATCGCTGTCGGACTATATCGGCCGCAAGAACACCTATTTCTGCTTCTTCCTGCTCGGTATCGCACTCTACGCGCTCGCGCCGACCTTCGCCAATATGGGATCGAAAGCGCTGTTTGTCGCCGCCTTCTGCATCATCCTGTCGATGTATGGCGGCGGCTTTGCCACCGTGCCGGCCTATCTCGCCGACATGTTCGGAACCCAGTTCGTGGGCGCCATTCACGGGCGGCTGCTGACCGCGTGGTCGACCGCCGGCATCATCGGTCCCGTGGTCGTCAACTACATCCGCGAGTTCCAGCTCGCCGCCGGCGTTCCGCGTGACCAGCTCTATAACACCACGATGTACATCCTGTGCGCTATGCTGATCGGCGGCCTGATCTGCAATTACCTGATTAAGCCGGTCGACCCCAAATGGCACATGAGTGCTGAAGAAGTCGCGAAGCTGCAGGCCGCGAGCGCGAAGAGTGCCGTGGTCCAGACCGGCTCGTTTGGCATCGGCAAGGGCGGGTTCGACGCCAAGGCCGCGCTGTTCTGGGCCTTTGTCGGTATCCCGCTCGCCTGGGGCGTGTGGAAGACCCTGGAAAGCGTGGGCAAGATCTTCTGATCGCCGCATCCTCTACCGCGGGACGCCAACGTTCGTCCCGCGGTCCAACGCCTTTCCATCAAATAACAAGACTTGAGGAATTCCCATGCTTCGCACCAGTGTATGTCTCGCCGCCATGCTGCTTGTCGCCGGCAGCCTCCATACGGCTTCAGCACAGACTACGGCTCCGGCCGAGGCCAAACCTTCGAAGATGAAATTGACCATGGAACGCCTCCGGGAAATGCGCGCAAAGTGGATCCAGAACAAGCCCAAGCTGAGGGCCTGCCGCAAAGAAGTGAAGTCGAAGGGACTGGCCGGTGACGACCGCTGGTTCTACATTGAGGACTGCATGGGCAAGACCTGAAGTTCCGGTCGGAAATCGATGTTGATCCGGGGGCATGACAGCGAGGGCTGCGTGCCCCTTAAATCATTATATTTATGCAACATTATTCCTCTTGGCATGTGGCATGCCACGGACTAAAGTCACGCGACCAAGGCAAGAACGAGACGTTCCATGAGTCATGATGTGCAA
>JAQGKJ010000227.1 GCA_028290165.1 Bradyrhizobium sp.
CCCGGGTCCAGGTTTCGCCGCCGCAAAGAAAGCCCAGCACGCAGCCTTGAATCTCCATCTGGTCCGCGCCGACCGGCTTGATCGTCGAACTGTAGAATTGTCCGTCCTTGGCGTTATAGACTTGGCCTTCCCATTGATCGGCGCCGGCCTTCTTCTTCATGTCGATCAGGATCGGCATCCCCAGGCTCGGCCTGTTCTGTTTTGAGGCATCGGGATTGTGCGTGTCGCGGCCGCCGGGGGTCTTCTCCCATGCCACCGCGCCCCACATGCTTCCATTGCATTCGGCGACCCGGATGTTGGCAACACCGTCCGCCACTCTCCAGTCGCCCGTCGGATCCAGTGCCAGCGCGGGCGCAAGGCCTGTCGCGAAAAATATTCCGGAATATACTACTGTACGCATGATGTTTCGTTGGCAGTGCAACATGGTCTAAACCTGTGCCAAAGTAGATGATCCGAACGAGGGCAAAACGCCGCATTGAGCGTTTTCAGTTGACGAAATGGACATCAACCGAAGTATGTAGCTGAGGCTATATTCAAATCTAGACGTTTCCGAGATGTTTGTGGACCGCCAGTCGCAGCGCAGTTCCATGCACGCGCGCCACTTAAATGAGCAGCTGGTGCGGGTTCTGAAGACAATCGGTTACGATGTCGGCTTTCAGAAAGGTCAAGGCCAGTACCTCTTCGATCGCGATGGCGTGCGTTACCTTGATTTACTGAGCGGTTTTGGCGTTTTTGCGATTGGCCGGAATCATCCGGCTTTGCGTCAGGCGCTCAAAAGCGTGCTCGATAGCGACCTGCCGAATCTTGTGCAACTCGACGTTTCGACGCTTGCCGGTGTGCTGGCCGAACGTCTGTTGGATTTCGTACCCTATCTGGACAAGGTCTTTTGTGCCAACTCCGGGGCGGAATGTGTCGAAGCTGCGATCAAATTCGCACGCGGCGCCACTGGCCGGCCGGGCATCGTGTATTGCGCCCACGGGTATCACGGATTGACCTATGGTGCGCTGTCGCTCACCGACGACCCCAACTTCCGCAGCGGTTTCGAACCGCTGCTGCCCGGATGCACGTCGATACCTTTCAACGATCTTGCGGCGCTGGAGCAGGCGCTGTCGTCGCGCCAGGTAGCCGCCTTTATCGTGGAGCCGATCCAGGGCAAAGGCGTCAACATGCCCACGGACGAATTTCTGCCGGGCGCCGCGGCGCTCTGCCGCCGCTACGGGACGTTGATGGTCGCCGACGAAATTCAGACTGGAATGGGTCGAACCGGAAGATTCCTTGCGGTCGAGCACTGGAACGTCGAACCTGACATCGTCTTGCTCTCCAAGGCGCTGTCCGGCGGCCATGTTCCGGTCGGCGCGCTGCTGACCCGCAAGTCGATCTTCGACAAGATCTTCAACCAGATGGATCGCGCGGTCGTGCATGGATCGACGTTCGCGAAAAACGACCTCGCGATGGCGGCCGGCATCGCCACGCTCGAAGTGATCGAGTCCGAAAAATTGATCGAGGCTGCCGCCAAGCGCGGCGCCGAACTCCGGCTGGCGCTAACCCGGATGGTCCCCGGTTATGAATTGCTGAAGGAAGTCCGCGGCAAGGGACTGATGATCGGGGTCGAGTTCGGCCCGCCGAAATCGCTGCGGCTGAAGGCGTCGTGGAGCGTGCTGGAGGCCGCCAGCAAGGGCCTGTTCTGCCAACTCATTACCGTGCCGCTGTTCAAGGATTACAAGATCCTCACGCAAGTCTCCGGCCACGGCAGCCATACCATCAAGCTGTTGCCGCCGCTGACCATCACCGAGGAAGATTGCAGCTGGATCGAGACCGCGTTCGACAGCGTCATCGCCTCCAGTCACAAGGTGCCCGGTGCGATCTGGTCGCTGGGCAAGACGCTGGTCGACAACGCCATCCGCAAATCGGCGTAACCGGACAAACGGTTTCGCTGCTCCGGCGAACGCTCCTATCGCGAATCCTCAAGGATCATGGCGGCGCCTTTTTCGGCAATCATCGCCGTCGGCGTGTTGGTATTCCCGGAAGTGATCGTCGGCATCACCGAAGCGTCGGCGACGCGAAGTCCGGCAAGCCCAAAAAAACGCAGGCGTTCATCGACAACCGCCAGCGGATTGTTGGCCGTTCCCATCTTGGCCGTGCCCACGGGGTGAAAGATCGTGGTGCCGATGTCGCCGGCGGCTTTGGCCAGCGACGCGTCGTCGTCGCCGACCGAGGGGCCCGGCAGGAATTCCTTGGGATGATAGGGCGCGAGCGCAGGCTGCTTCATCAGCCGCCGCGTGGCGCGGATAGCATCGGCAGCGACCTCGCGGTCCTCTCCGGTCGACAGATAGTTCGGCGCGATCGCCGGCGCCTGGTCGGCCTGCGCCGAGCGAATCCGCACAGTGCCGCGCGAGGTCGGCTGCAGATTGCAGGCGCTTACCGTGATTGCGGGAAAACGGTGCAAGGGATCGCCGAACTTGTCGAGCGACAGCGGCTGCACGTGGAACTGGATGTTGGCGCGCTCGCGGCGCGGATCGGAACGGGTGAAAATGCCGAGCTGCGACGGCGCCATGGTCAGCGGCCCGCGCCGGCGAAACGCATAGTCGAGGCCCATCAGGCCGCGCCTTGCAAGCGAATAATAGGTTTCGTTGAGCGTGCGGACGCCCTCGACCTTGTAGATCGCGCGCTGCTGCAGATGGTCCTGCAGATTGCGCCCGACACCCGACCGGTCGAGCACGGGCTCTATACCGAGCGGCGCCAGCCATGCCGCCGGTCCGATCCCGGAGCGATGCAGCACTTGTACTGATCCGATCGCGCCGGCGCACAGGATCACTTCGCCTTTCGCCCGGGCCTCGAAAGCTTCGCCGCCCCGGACAAAACGTACGCCGGCGGCACGGCCGTTCTCCACGATCAATCGATCGACCAGCACGTCCGTCTCGAGGCGCAGGTTGGAGCGCTTCAGCGCGGGTTTCAAAAAGCCTCGCGCGGATGACCAGCGGCGTCCGCGTTTCTGGTTGACGTGGAAATAGCCGACGCCCTCATTGTCGCCGGTATTGAAATCCGGAATCTTTCGGATGCCCATCTCTTCCGCCGCATCGCCAACCGCGTCGAGAATGGCCCAGGACAGCCGCGGCGCCTCGATCCGCCAGCCGCCGCCGCTGCCATGATGCGCGCTCTCGCCCAGAAAATGATCTTCCAGCCGCCGGAACGCGGGAAGCACGTCGTCATAACCCCAGCCGGAGAGGCCGAGCTGGCGCCAGTGATCGTAGTCGGCGGCCTGGCCGCGCATCGAGATCATGGCGTTGATGGCGGAGCAGCCGCCGATCACCTTGCCGCGGGGATAGGCCAGCGAGCGGCCGTTCAGACCGGCTTCCGGCTCGGTCCGGAACATCCAGTCCGAGCGCGGATTGCCGATCGCGAAGAGATAGCCGACCGGGACGTGAAACCAGATCCAGTTGTCGCTGCCACCGGCCTCCAGGACCAGCACACGGTTTTTGGGATCGGCCGAAAGCCGGTTGGCGACGATGCAGCCGGCGGTGCCTGCGCCGACGACGATATAGTCGAAATCTCCCTCGAGCCTTTTCGGCATTTCTGAGTTTCCGCTCATAACCTGTAAACCATGACCCTCATGCCCGGCTTTAGGCCGGGCATCCACGTCTTTCTTTGATTTTATTCAGTCAGACGTGGGCGGCCGGGACAAGTGTTCGCCGACATAGCCGACACCCGTTCGGAGCCATGGCTGACACGTTGCCTGTCTGCCCGCGGAAGTGTTTGGCGGATCGCGGCCGCGTGCTAGACAGGGCAAAATACCCGAACCGGACCGAGATTTACCATGCCCATCGTCAACCGTGTCGCCGATCTGCAACCCGATATCCAGGCCTGGCGCCGGGATATCCATGAGCATCCGGAGTTGCTCTACGATGTGCACCGCACTGCGGCATTCGTGGCGGAGCGGTTGCGGGAATTCGGTTGCGATGAGGTTGCCACCGGGCTCGGCCGCACTGGCGTCGTCGGCGTCATCAAGGGCCGCAAACCCGCGGCCAAGGGCGATATCAGGGTGATTGGGCTCCGCGCCGACATGGATGCGCTGCCGATCGAGGAAGCCACCAATCTCGCTTACACCTCCAAGACCCCGGGCAAGATGCACGCCTGCGGCCATGACGGGCACACCGCGATGCTGCTCGGCGCGGCCCGTTATCTCGCGGAGACGCGGAATTTCGCGGGCGAAGCGGTCGTGATCTTTCAGCCGGCAGAGGAAGGCGGGGCAGGTGCCGCCGCGATGATCAAGGACGGGCTGATGGACCGCTTCGGCATCGACCAAGTCTACGGCATGCATAACGGTCCGGGAATTCCGATCGGCTCGTTCGCGATCCGCTCCGGCCCGATCATGGCCGCGACGGATTCGATCGACATCGGGATCGAGGGGCTCGGCGGCCATGCGGCGCGTCCGCACAAGTGCCTGGATTCCGTGCTCGTCGGCGCGCAGCTGATCACCGCCTTGCAGTCGATCGTGTCGCGCAATGTCGATCCCCTGGAATCGGCTGTCATTTCGATCTGCGAGTTCCACGCCGGCAATGCCCGCAACGTGATCCCGCAAACCGCCGAGCTGAGGGGCACCGTGCGTACCTTAACCGCAGAAGTGCGGGAACAGGTCGAGAAGCGGGTGCATGAGGTCGTCGCGGGCGTGGCGCAGATGACGGGCGCCA
>JAQGKJ010000232.1 GCA_028290165.1 Bradyrhizobium sp.
GCGGTGGACCGGTTGTCCGACGGAGTATTTGAGCGCGATAGCCGGAACTTGACGGTCCTGGAGGGAACGATCCTGCATTGCAAATCTCTAAAATGTCGTCCTGGGAGGTTTCACAGTCAGGCATTCAGATATCTCAGCGCCGCGGGAACGACAATGCTTGATTGGGCTGACTACTATGCCGAATACAGCACCTCTCTTCAATACAGCCATGCCTGCAACGAAACGAATCTTAGTCTGTCGTACCGCGGTGTAAGCGGACACGCGTGTCGCCAAAGCGTCCCCCCTTGCATGGCGTTGCTTTGCACAGTCAGCGTACTCGAGGTTTCTTTTTTGAAATTCCTTGAGCGCATCGACGACGGCGTAAAGGCGCACGCTGAACGCGGGCCTCGCGAGGTCATTCTCCGACCGGTCAACGCAGAAGTCCTAACCAGTATTCCGTGATCTTTTCGTAAAGCGCGGCTCACCGCGAGCCCGTCAAGAGAACAGGCGAACTATGCCCAGGCTGATGAGTAACAACAAGAGGAGCGAGAGCGTTACGGCGGCCGTAACCTTCCCTCCGACGCGCCTGAGAATGCTGATATCGACACCCAGGCCAAGCGCTGCCATCGAAACGACCGTTAGCAAAGAGGCCACCCTTAGGACTGGCGCCGCAGCCGAGTCGGGCAATACTCCAAACGAGCGAAGCCCCGCCAAAACGAGAAAGCCTATGATGAACCAAGGAACCAATTGAAATGGGTTGAAGCGAGTCGACGCGGTTGGTCCTTCTGCATCTTTCCGGAGTGCTCGCCCGAAAAGGGAGAAGCAGACCACGATGGGCCCGAGGGTCAGAACACGCACCAGCTTAACCAAGGTCCCGATCTGGGTGCTGATAAGGCCAACCGGTACAGTCGCTGCGAGGACCTGTGGAACAGCATAGACGGTCAGGCCGGCAAGAATACCGTACTGGGTAGGCGAGAGCGCCAGCAAGGGAACCAAAAGGGGCAAGCCGAGCACCATCACCACCCCGAGTATGGCCGTGAACGATATCGAGGAGACGATGTCGTCACCGTTCGCCCCGATTACAGGTGCGATCGCCGCGATCGCCGAGTTGCCGCAAATCGAATTGCCGCACGCAACCAGGATCGAGAGCCGGATTGGCAGTCCAAGTAATCTGCTGATGCCGTAGCTGGCGCCCAGGATAATGGCCACGGTCACAACGATTGCCATAATCAATGAGAGGCCTGACGCAGCTATCGCCGAGAAACTGATCGTGGCGCCGAGCAACACTACCGCAACCTCCAGGAACTGTTTGGCGCTGAAGGCGATACCAGCGCGCCAGCGCGCATTCGGTTCCCAGGCGGTCCGAATCGCCATCCCGAGCAGGATCGCAATTACCAGGGCTTCCAAATACGGGTGACTGAAAATGCGCTCTTCCAGGTGCTGAACACCAAGCGAGGCCAGGGTAATGAGGACACTCAGTCCGACCCCGGGTGTCAAAGCACTGATGCGAGCGATGATGGCACGCCAGCCCCTGTTCGTCGTCACAGGCTTCTTCAAAACCGGCATATCAATCCCCTTATGCGAAGATCCTTTCGCAATCGATCGATGGGTTTAACAGGTCGCCGCTGGGCCCCCATCCTTGGGCAGGAAGCCACTGCCGGGCGCTCCTCAATAGTTCGCGGCAAGGTAATCCACGATCTTGCTCACATCGGCATCGTCGATCGGTGCACCATACAGCTTGATCATCTTGGTCACCTCTGCCTGCCAGAAATCCTTCTTGTACTTCGGACCTTGGGGTTGGGTCTTGATGTAGTCGGCCGAGTGACACGCCGTGCAATTGTTCTGAGCGGCTTCGAGGTTCGGTCCCGGCTTGAATGCCACCGTCTCGTCGGGCAGCTTATACGAAATCGGCCTTGCGCTGACCACTGCACGGTCAGTTCCGGCGATAGCCATCGCAATGATGCTCGCGAGAGCGACGAAGGTCGATTGCTTCATGATCATTCTCCTCAAGCGGCGGTAACGCGGACAGTTTCGACCACGTTGCGCAAATACCCCGCCGGATTCCACAGCGCTTCCATCGGCTGCGTCTTTCCGTCGCTGCTGGTCGCACGAACTTTCAGCTCGTGAGTCACCTCGGAAAGTTTCACCGGAAAGCTCCATTCGCGGAAGGAATACTTGCCGAGATCCTTGCCGAGCCGCGCTGACTCCCAGGTTTTCCCGCCGTCCGCCGAGACGGCAACGTCCTTGATGCCATTGCCGCCGTCGAACGCGATGCCCTTCAAGCTTGTCACGCCCGCTTTCAGCCTGGTACCGTCGGTAACGTTGGTAATGAATGAGCGCACTGTGAAACGGTTGATCGGAATTGTCGCCTTGGGCGCGGTGCCAGGCTCGACGCAGTTGCAGTCATTGTCGGGAATTCGATAGGCCGTCTTCATCCAGAAGCCTTCGAATATGTTGTCGACGACATTGATTTCATTGAGATGCTTTACCCAGTAGGTGCCGTAATAGCCCGGCACGACAAGGCGCAGCGGAAACCCATTGAGGACCGGCAGATCCTGCCCGTTCATGGAGTAAGTCAGCATCACCTCGCCGTCGCGCGCATGATCGATGTCCAGCGCCTTGGCAAAGTCCGGAGTCTTGTCGCTGACGGGACCGTCCATGCCGCCAAACACCACTTGCTTCGCGCCTGCCTGAACGCCCGCCTTGTCGAGCACCGCCTTCAGCAGAACACCTTTCCATCGCGCATTGCCCATGGCGCCATTGCCAAGCTGTCCGCCCGCAACACGCGGCATGAAAAATCCGCGGCTGTTTCCTGAGCATTGATTGACGGCGACAAGCTCAACCGTCGGCATCTTCCGGATATCGGCGAT
>JAQGKJ010000233.1 GCA_028290165.1 Bradyrhizobium sp.
CGAAGGAATACTCTCGCATCACCCACAGGATGAAGCCGGTCGAGAGCAGCATCATCATCCATCCCAGCGCCTGCAAGGCCATCGGGACCCGGACCCCGTGAAAGCGCACATCGAGCCCGATCGCGAGGAACCAGACCAGCGCGGCAAAGCCGAACGCCAGCATGAATTTCTTGTCGGCGGCCGGCTGACCCCGCTGCATCATTGGGCGCATCCGCTCGGCGAGCAGCGCCGGATCGGTTTTGGCCAGCCACAATCCGCCGGCGACGCCGAGCACCGCGATGGTGCCGAGGAACAGCCACGCCGCCGGCCAGTGCAGCGTGCCCGCGGGCCCGAACAACAGCGCGCCCATCGCGACCACCCAGATCAGGTTTTGCAGCAGCAGTTTTGCGATCATGCCGGGTTCCCGTTTCCCCATGATCGCGCCGTTTTCGGCAAAGTTGCGGCGCTCGCGAACCGGGCACAGGGCTGCTAACGTTCGATACGTTCCAGCGTTGCAAACGAAGTCACGCGATCATGACGGTTTTGGTTACAGGAAGCGCCGGTCATCTCGGCGAAGCTTTGGTCCGCACCTTGACGAGCCTGCAATACGAGGTCGTCGGACTCGATATCCTCGACTCGCCCTTTACCTCATGCGTCGGCTCGATAACGGACCGCGCTGTGGTAAGGGACTGCATGCGCGGCGTGCAGACGGTGTTTCACGCCGCGACCCTGCACAAGCCTCACATTGCCACGCATAGCCGGCAGGATTTTGTCGATACCAACGTCACCGGCACGCTCAATCTGCTGGAGGAAGCGGCCGCAGCGGGCGTGAGGTCGTTTGTTTACACCGGCACGACCAGCATCTTCGGCGACGCCCTGGTGCCACCCCCTGGAGGTCCTGCTGCGTGGGTAACCGAGGAGGTCACGCCGGTGCCGAAGAACATCTACGGCGCGACCAAGGCCGCGGCGGAGGAGCTTTGCCAGCTGTTCCATCGAAACCAGGGGCTTGCCTGCGTCGTGCTCAGAACGTCGCGCTTCTTCCCCGAGCAAGACGACAACAGGGATGTGCGGGAGGCCTACTCGGATGATAACGTCAAGGTGAACGAATATCTCTATCGGCGCGTCGCCATCGAAGACGTGGTGAGCGCGCATGTGCTGGCCGCGAAGCATGCGCCGGCGCTCGGCTTTGCCAAATATATCATCAGCGCGACCACGCCGTTCCTGCCCGACGACCTGCCGGGCTTGCGCCTCGACGCACCGCGCGTGGTTCGGCAACGGTTTCCCGATTATGAAGACGTGTACGAGCGCCGGTGCTGGAAAATGTTTCCCAGCATCGGACGGGTATACGTCAACGACCGCGCGCGGCGCGAACTAGGCTGGCAGCCGCGATATGACTTCAATGAGATCATCGCCCGTCTGAGAGCGGGAAACGATTTGAGAGGTCCGCTGGCGCAGACCATCGGATCGAAGCGATACCACGCCGAGACGTTTGCCGACGGACCCTATCCGGTGGAATAGGCTTTGCCGAAGCGGTCCCTCACACCAGCTGATTGACCCGCGTGCCCTGTCCCGGGGGAAGGGCGGCCTGAACGACCGGCTGGGAGGCGTTGGCGTCGGCGTCGGGTTGCACGTCCGGCGCCTTGGGCGCGCCGGCGTCAGGTGGCTTCACCGGGGGCGCGGCCGACACACTCGAAATGCTCGAAATACTCATTGCAAACATCCTTGGCTCATCGTTTCCGACTGTGACAGGGCGAAGACCAATACTTTATGAATCAAAACCCTCAATCACGCGGCATCGCGGCCGATTCCGTCACACGATGAACGGCAGCCTCGAATATTCATAAAAATGTCTGCAATCGGCAAGCGATGGTGCCCGCCAGGGCCCGCTACTCGTCGGTGCCGCGCGAGATCGCGATCGACGCCTCGGTCTTGGTGCGCGAGCAATTCATGTCGAGGCGCCGGTAGCGCGTCGAGACATCGTTGCCGTGAATAAGGCCCATCCGCGTGATGCAGCGGGTCGCGCCGCGCAGCATGTCGTCTTTCGGCAGCGTGAAGATGATGGCGGCTGCACTGGCGACCAGATCGAGGAACGCCGGCGTCGGCTTGCGGCCGTCCGACTTGGCGAACAGCTGATTGGCATAGGTGCGGCCGGCGCAGCCCAGTGTGAGCTCCTTGGCTTTGGGATGGGACAGATAGATCAGGTTGGCCGCAGTCTTGCCGACGCTAAGCCCGTCGATCTGGTTCTTGAGCTGGCCCGCCAGATCGTCGCAGCGGTCGGCGCGCGCAGGCGAGGCGCCCGATGCGGTGACTGCGACGGCGGTCAGCAGCGCCAGCGCTGCGAGCATGGTCGGTCGGCGAAATCGTAATTTTATTGTCATTGAGAAAGCCCCTTTGCGCCATTGAAGCGTCCGGCAACGGATAGCGCAAGGGCGGGGGCTTTCGCACACGTTTTTGTCTCGTCATGGCCGGGCTTGACCCGGCCATCCACGTCTTTTTGCGTTGTCTGTCCAAAAGAAGACGTGGATGCCGCGACAAGCGCGGGCATGACGGAAAATTGGCAGGACTCGCGCTTCGGCGACTAACAGGATGAGCGGCAATCTATGAAAAAGCCAACGGCTGCGCGCCAGCGCCGGGTGCCGTACCAGCGCATGATCCGCGCGCTGGTGGTCGCCTACGCGGAGAAACAGGAAGCGAGACGATGAGACACACCGTAGCCCGGCTGCGCGAACGGGTCGGCGCCAATGGGTCGTGCGAATGCGCCCGATGACAGGCTCGGTCCTCGACAGCCGAGAACGAACCCGACGCTGGCCAGGATTTCATCCAGGCTGCGCGGGCGATCTCCGCCGGCCAGCACCCAGAACCTTCCTTTTGTCGCAAAAGTGCTTAGAACGGAGCAACGGCCGGGGCGGCGTTTCCAACGCTTCCGGCGCGCAACCCCGCGAGCTCCGCCATGAACGCCCCCACCGCCTTTCCCGACCCAAAACCCGTCCCGCCCTACAGGCACACGCCGCTGTTTCCGCTCGGGCCGGACACCACGCCCTACAAGAAGATCACCACCGACGGCGTGCGGGTCGAGAAGGTGTTGGGCAAGGACATGCTGGTGGTGTCGCGCGAGGCGCTGCGGGCGCTGTCGGAGGCGGCGTTCGGCGATATCATCCATTATTTGCGGCCGGGGCATCTGCAGCAGCTGCGCAATATCCTCGACGACAAGGAGGCCAGCGACAACGACAAGTTCGTGGCGTTCGACTTTTTGAAGAACGCCAACATCGCCGCCGGCGGCGTGTTGCCGATGTGCCAGGACACCGGCACCGCAATCATCATGGGCAAAAAGGTATTTAGGGTGCTCACCGATGGCGAGGATGAAGCTGCGCTGTCAGAGGGCGCGCGCGACGCTTATCTGCGCCGCAATCTGCGCTATTCGCAGGTGGCGCCGCTGTCGATGTATGAGGAAAAAAACACCGCCAACAACATGCCGGCGCAGTGCGAGATCTATGCCGAGGGCGATGATTCCTACAAGTTCATGTTCATGGCCAAGGGCGGCGGCTCCGCCAACAAGAGTTTTCTGTTCCAGGCGACACCGTCGGTGCTGACCA
>JAQGKJ010000241.1 GCA_028290165.1 Bradyrhizobium sp.
TCGAGCGCTGCCAGACCACGCCTGGAAAACCTTACAGCGGCACCAGCGGCTAGCCGGTATAGGCCCAATCCTGCAGCTCCTCGATCGCGACATGATAAAGCGGCTGCCGGCCGGTACAGCCTGAGAAAAGTGCGCGCGGGATGTTCACCATATGCGGCGAGCGCGCGCGTTCGTAAAACAATGGCGTGCCGCAGCGCCGGCAAAAGCCGCGCACGGTTTTTGTGGCCTTGTCCTCGAAGCGCGCAATCTCCGTCTTGCCCTTGGTGACGCGAAAACGCTTGCGCCAGCTGCCGACATAGGTCGCGTACGCCGCGCCATGTGCGCGACGGCTGGCGGGTGAATGATCGTGCCACGCCCAGCGCGCCGGCGTGTCGATCTCGAACGAGACCCGGCCGCACAGGCATTGGCCGGCGGAGACCCCTGCTGCTATCGCTGCTTTTGCCATTAGCCCATTCCGTTTCCAGCTCCGTCATTCCGGGATGGTCTGCCAGGACCAGACCCGGAATCTCGAGATTCCGGGTTCGATGCTTCGCATCGCCCCGGAATGACGGCTGATCGTTCACGCCCGCTCCAGTTCGCCATAAACGGGGTAATCGGTATAGCCAGCCTCCTCGCCCCCGTAAAAAGTAGCGCGGTTATAGGGCGTCAGCGGATATCCTTCTCTCAGCCGGCGCGGCAGGTCCGGATTGGAAATGAAGATGCGGCCAAACGCGATGGCATCGGCGTGACCGGCGGCGATCGCGGCTTCCGCCGCCTCGCCGGTAAAACCGCCGGCCGTGATCAACACTCCGCGCCAGATCGGGCGGAACAGCACCATCGCCGACGGCACGTTCTGATGGTTGACCTCGGCGCGGCCGGCGCCGCTACTGCGCGGCTCGATGAAATGCAGATAGGCCAAGCCGAGCGGACTGAGCGACTGTATGACATGGGCGTAAAGCGGCATCGGATCGGCTTCGCCACTGTCGTTGGCGACGCCGTAAGGCGACAATCGCACGCCGACGCGGTCGGCACCCCAGACCTCGATGACGGCCTGCGCGATCTCCAGCAAAAAGCGGGCGCGGTTTTCGATTGAGCCGCCATATTGGTCGGTGCGCAGATTGGTGCGCGATTGCAAAAATTGCTCGATCAGGTAGCCATTGGCGCCATGAATTTCGACGCCGTCGAAGCCGGCCTCCCGCGCGTTGATTGCGGCTTGCCGAAAACTGTCAACCACGTCCGGAATTTCGCTGGTCTCGAGCGCGCGCGGCGTCTCATACGACGCGGGCTTGCCGTCAGCCGTCATCGTCTTCAGGGTCTCCGAAATCGGCACCGCTGACGGCGCGGCCGGCAGCACGCCACCCGGCTGGAACGAAGAATGCGAGACGCGTCCGACATGCCAGAGCTGGAGAAAGATCAGCCCGCCCCTGGCATGAACGGCATCAACGACCGCGCGCCAACCCTTGATCTGTCGTTGCGAATAAATGCCGGGCACGCCGGGATTGCCATGCCCCGTCGGCATCACGGGCGTGGCTTCCGCGATGATCAATCCGCCCGGCGTGGCGCGCTGCGCATAATATTGTGCGTTCAGCGGCCGCGGCGCGAGACTGGGCCTCTCCGCCCGCATCCGCGTCAGGGGCGCCATCACGAGGCGATGCTGGAGCTGGTACGGACCGATTTTAAGCGGCGAAAACAACGAAGGAAATTTCATATCAGCCCCGAAAGTGTTTGTTGAGCGGCATTTGTAGCCGGTTCGCCTCGTACGCAAAAGGCTGACGGGCGAGATCGCGCCGCACGAAGACCTCCCATGTCGTTTCGTGCATGGTAGCCACGCGACTTCGGCATAGTGAATGGCGGTAATCCGATCGTTGAGCAGGGCGATCCCTAAACGTCAGGAGAACCCACGTGCCCCACCCAGCCATGTCGCCAAATAACGTTGCCGTCATCACCGGAGGCGCTTCCGGTATCGGCTTTGCCGCCGCGATGCGGTTCGCGCGTCTCGGCATGAATGTTTGTATCGCGGACATCGATAGTGACCATCTCAGGGAGGCAGCAAGCAAATTGTCATCGGTTTCGCATGCCGGCACGGCCAATATCCTGGTCAAGGCCGTGGACGTCAGCCGGCTCGAAGATATCACCGAACTGGAGCACGCCGTGCGCGAGCGGTTCGGCGGCACCGATATCCTCATGAACAACGCCGGCATTCAGCCGGGCAGCCAAATGTTCGGACCCGTACAAAACTGGCAGCGCATCCTCGCCGTCAATCTCTGGGGCGTGATCCACGGCTCGCGGGTTTTCGCGCCCGGCATGATCGAGCGCGGTCGCCCCGGCCTCATCATCAACACCGGCTCCAAACAAGGCATCACCTCCCCTCCCGGCGATCCCGCCTACAATGTCTCGAAGGCGGGCGTGAAAGCGTTCACGGAAGCGCTGCAGCACGAATTGCGAAACACCGCCGGGGGTAAGATCAGCGCGCATCTGTTTATTCCCGGGTTCGTCTTCACCGGCCTTACCGCCCACGGCCGCACGGAAAAACCGGCCGCAGCCTGGACGCCGGAGCAGACCGTCGACTTCATGATCGGGCGCGTGGAGGCCGGAGACTTTTATATCCTGTGCCCGGACAACGACGTGCCGCGACGCCTTGACGAACGGCGCATTCTGTGGGCGGCCGGCGACATCGTCGAAAACCGCCCGCCGCTGTCGCGCTGGCATCCGGATTATGCCGAGGCGTTTGCGGCGTTTGTGAAGGAAGGTTAGGCTCGCTCGATGTCGTCGCCTCGCACTCGAAATTTCAAACAGCCAAGACAAGACACGGCTCTACCATCCCGCGGCGCAAAGCGCCCGAGTTGTGCATGATCCATTTCGCCCTCAGAAATCAGAGGGCGCAGGGAATGCCGGGCGCCC
>JAQGKJ010000242.1 GCA_028290165.1 Bradyrhizobium sp.
ATCACGTCCTCGTTGGTCATCCGGATGCAGCCGGAGGAGATCGACGCGCCGATATATTCCGGCTGGTTGGTGCCGTGAATCCGGAACAGCGTGTCCTTGCCGCCCGAATAGAGATACAGCGCGCGCGAGCCCATCGGATTGTCTGGTCCCGGCGCGACGAAGGTCGGAACGCCAAGCCGCTCGATCTCGCTCTTGGTCGGATGCCAAGGCGGCCACTCGGTCATGCTGCCGATCTTGGCAATGCCCGACCACGCCATCGCTTCCTCGCCGACGGTGATGCCGTAGCGGATCGCCTTGCCGTCGTTGAGCACGTAATAGAGATAGTGATTGTCGGAATCGACCACGATCGAGCCGGGCGCTTCCTTGCGGTGATACTCGACAATGGCGCGGCGGAACGGCTCGGCGACCGGGGTGTTGGTGTAGCGAATCTTGGCGAGCAGTTCCTTGTCGCGCGGTTTGAAATTGGTCTGGTTGGTCGCCTCATAGGTCGCGGCCTGCATGCAGCCCGACAACATCAGGCCGGCGGCCAGGATGCCCAGTTTCACCTTCAGCGACGACATGATGCACTTCCGATCGAATGCTTTGCGTTCGCGCGCCAAACATGCGCCCTAAACGCCACGATTCCATTAATCGCATTATCGCCGAAACCGGTCACAATTCCAGAGCTTAGATGCTTGTCCCGCGTTGCGGGAGGCGAGTTGTGTCTTTTTTGCCGCAAGTTTTGCAATTTTCGGCCAGTTTTTGGGCAGGTCGGCCCCGGCCGCCGAATCAGGGCCACGCCAAAGCCATCCCGCCGCCGCAAATGTGGATGGGGGGGTAACGCTTCCGGTCATGAAGCTTGCCAGAATCGAGCTAAGTCCTGATGGGTAGGGCACCTGCTCGGTTCCTGGGGTGCTCCATGCTGTCGGTCTACGTGCCTTCCGAATCCTCGCTGAAGAAAGCGGCCGAGGCCGATCTCGCCGCGCTGCCGGAGAGCGCGGTCTGGATCGACCTAGTGAAGCCGACCGCGGCCGAGGACAAGTCGGTGGAGCGGCTGGCCGGGATCGCGGTGCCGACCCGGGAGGACATGCAGGAGATCGAGATTTCGAGCCGGCTCTATATCGAGAACGCTGCGCGCTACATGACGGCGACGCTGATGTGCGCGGCGGACACCGAGAATCCGCGCACCACCGCGGTGACCTTCATCCTTGCCAGCCATCGCCTGGTGACCGTGCGCTATGACGCGCCAAAACCGTTCATGCTGGTGGAGAACAAGCTGGCGCGCTCCTGCCCTCCCGGCATCACCGGGGAAATGGTGCTGATGGAATTGCTGGACGCCGTGATCGACCGCAACGCCGACATTCTGGAGCGTGCCGGCAGCGACATGGACACCATCAGCCACGATATTTTCGAGCCCGAGGGCGCGGCGCGCACCGGCCACGCCAAGCGCTATTCGGACATTTTGATCGCGATCGGGCGTAAAGGCGATTTAACCTCGAAAGTGCGCGAGAGCCTGGTCTCGATCGGACGGGTGGTGACGTTCGTGGCGGCCGCCGTCGACGGCGTCAAATGGTCCAAGGACATGCGCGAGCAGCTGAAAACCATGCAGCGCGACGTCGCCTCGCTGACCGACCACGCCTCCTATCTCTCCAACAAGATCACCTTCGTGCTGGATGCGATGCTCGGCGTCGTCAATCTCGAGCAGAACAACATCATCAAGCTGTTTTCGGTGATGGCGGTAGTGCTGATGCCGCCGACCCTGATCGCCTCGATCTACGGCATGAATTTTAGAATCATGCCAGAGCTGCAATGGGAAAACGGCTACCTGCTCGCGCTGATAGCGATGCTGTTCGCCGCCGCGGGGCCTTACATGTACTTCAAATGGAAGAAGTGGCTTTAGATATCGTGAGCTAATTTAGGCCGGGGGAGCGGGACGGAGTAAGCGCGGCGTGGGGCGATGAAGGTCAAGGACGTCATCCGGTTGCTGGAGGGGAGGGCTGGTTTCTGGTTGCAACGCGCGGCAGTCACCGGCAATGCAAGCATCCGGTTCGGCTGGGACGCGTAATGGTGGCGGGCAAACCCTCCGACGATCTTGCCCCCGGCACGCTAAACAGTATCTTGAAACAGTCTGGCCTGAACGACCAACACTGATGCGCTACGCGGTCGTCATAGGAAGCCAACGGCAATTATTCGGCCTATGTGCCGGACCTGCCGGGTTGCATTGCCACCGGTGACACCATTGCGGCGGTCGAGAACGAAATCCGTGAGGCGATCCGGTTCCATATCGACGGCCTTCGGGCCGATGGCACGGTAGTTCCACAGCCGACCAGCATCACTGAATACGTCGAGACTTAAAAGCTGCGGGGCCGAGACGAGACAAGAACTCCGCCTCAATTTCTCCGGTAAAATTTGAGCGTTGCGCTGAACGTTTGGGCGAAACCTTTCTGCGATAAAGCTGGCCTCAAGCCGCGAGGACAGCAATGGTTGAAAAAGTCGTAACGTCACCCGAGAACGTGGTCGATTTCGCGCGCTATCAAACGGGCCGGAACGGCGCCGGCAAGGCGCTGGCGATGGCCGCACGGGTCTGCCGGCATTGTGGTGCTGCGCTATCAGAGGGCGAGCACGAAGACGAGTGCTCGAGCGCCCTCAACATCGAGGCCCCGCGTTCGCGCGGGCCGCGAAAGTTTTATGCGGAGTGATTGGTCACACGCGATCGATCGCGCCCCTGAATGACGATCAAACATGCTGCCCGCCGTTGATATGGATCTCGGCGCCGTTGACGTAGGAACTGGTCTCCGTGCACAGCACGTAGATGATCTTCGCCACCTCGTCGGGGGTGCCGAGCCGATGCAGCGGAATCTGCTCGGCGACGATCTTTTCGGTGCCCGGCGACAGGATCGAGGTATCGATCTCACCCGGCGCGATCGAATTGACGCGCACCCCGATGCGGCCGAAATCCGAGGCCATCTCGCGGGTCAGCGAGGCCAGCGCCGCCTTCGAGGTCGCGTACGCCGCGCCTGCAAATGGATGCACGCGGGAGCCTGCAATCGAGGTGACGTTCACCACCGAGCCTTTCGCGGCCCTCAGCTCCTCGATCAGGCCGCGTGCCATCATGATCGGCGCGAAGAAGTTGACCCGGAAAACATGGCTCCAGGTGTCGATGTCGGTATCGATCGCGCCGAGCCGGGTGCCGCCTGGAGCCTTCGGCGAAATCGCGGCGTTATTGACCAGCGCGTGCAGCGCGCCGCCCTCCAGCCGGCCGCGGATTTCCGCGATCGCCCGTGTGGTGTCGGCGTGGTCGGCAAGGTCGACCTGGATGTGATCCTCAGGGCCGGCGTCCCACGGGCAGTTTTCGGGAAAGGGGTGCCGCGAACAGGTGATGACGCGCCAGCCGGCTGAGGAAAAGCGGATCACGGTCGCGTGCCCGATGCCGCGGCTGGCGCCGGTCAGAAGCAGCGTGCGCCGCGGTCCGTTGTTGCTCGAAGTCGGCATGGAGTTCCTTCAGGCTTTCAATCAGGGATAAAGCCGCGTCCTGGACCACGGCTGGTCCGGCGCTGTGCGGCGGAATTCGATGCGGTCGTGCAGGCGGAACGGGCGGTCGTGCCAGAATTCGAATTGGGAGGGCGCGACGCGCCAGCCGCTCCAGCCTGGCGGGCGCGGCACCTCGCCGACGATGTGTTTGGCCGCGACCTTGGCGATGGCCTGCTCGAAGGCAAAACGGCTCTCCAGCGGCTGCGACTGCTTGCTGGCCCACGCGCCGATCTGGGCCTGCTTGGGCCGGGTGGCAAAATAGGCGTCGGCCTCGGCTTCGGTTACCGGCGACACGTTGCCGCGGATGCGGACCTGCCGGCGCAGCGATTTCCAGTGAAAAAGTAAAGCCGCCTTAGGATTTGTGGCGAGCTCGCGGCCTTTTGGACTGGCGATGTGGCTGTAGAAGACAAAACCGTCGGCATCATAGCCCTTCATCAGCACCATCCGCACGTCGGGCAGCCCGTCCTGGTCGACAGTCGCCAGCGACATGGCGTTGGGATCGCTGGGTTCGGCCTTCACCGCTTCGGCAAACCATTCCCCGAACAGCGCGAACGGCTCGTCGGCCGCCGTGAAATCACCGGATGTTAAGGGTGTCGGGTGTTTGATGGAGGTCGTGTCGGTCATGGCAGGAGTTCCGAGTTGCGTCCGCCCGCGGTTCAGAGCGTGTTGCAGCCCCCATGGGGGCTCGCCCTATATAGGGCATGGGAACGCGTTGGCCTATCGGCGATCGGGCCTGCGGGCGCCGTGATGACGTTGATTCTAATCGCCGTGGGCTCGGGCGGCTGCAGCCTCTCGCGGAGCGGGGACGCCTTCGCCAGGATGGACGACAACGAGGTGACCGGCTCGCTCGGCGGGGCCCGGGGCAACGGGCCGGCGCCGACCGAGAGCGATCTCGCTTTCGCCCGCAATGCCGCCTCCGACGTGCTGACCAGAGGGACCAAGGATTCCAGCCAGCCCTGGGAAAATCCCGAGACCGGCGCGCGGGGTTCGGTGACGCCGCTGGCCCAGGCCTATTCTACTGAGGGGCGCACCTGCCGCGATTTTCTGGCAAGCTATGTCAACGGCCACAATGAAAGCTGGCTGCAGGGGGCCGCCTGCCAGACCGGCCATGATGGCCGGTGGGAAATTCATTCGTTGAAGCCGTGGCGACGGGGTTGAGGGAACCCCGTTGCAGAAATGCCACGAACACACCAAATGAAACCCCGGTGGGCGGGCAGCCCGAAGTTTAACATCTGATTTTTCCTGAAGGAGACGTGACGTATGCGCGACCCCTATGAGGTCTTGGGGGTGCCGCGGGGCGCCAGCGCTGCGGCGATCAAGAGCGCCTATCGCAAGCTTGCCAAGAAGCATCACCCCGACAACAACAAGAACGACCCGAAATCGGCAGCGCGGTTTTCCGAGATCAATTCGGCCAACGAGATCCTCGGCGACGAGGACAAGCGCAAGCAGTTCGATCGCGGCGAAATCGACGCCGATGGGAAGCCGCGTTTCCAGGGCTTTCCGGGCGGCGGCCCAGGCGCGCGCGCGGGCGGCTTCGAGACCCACACCTTCCGTACCGGCGGCGCCGGTCCCGGCGGCTTTGGCGGCGGTGGTTTTGAGGACAATCTCAACAGCATGTTCGGCGGGGCCAGTGCGCGCGGCGCGCGGAGCGGTCCGGGCGCCAGCTTCGAGTTCGATACCGGCGGCATAGCGCTCGACCTCGACCTCAACGTCGCCATGACGGTGTCGCTGGAGGAGGCGGCAAACGGCGTGGAGAAGCGCGTCCGGCTGCCGACCGGCAAAGAACTCAATGTCAAGATTCCCGCAGGCGTCACCGCCGGCCAGCAGATCCGGCTGAAGGGGCAGGGCGAGACCGCGGCCGGACACCGTCCCGGCGACCTCCTGATCACCGTCAGCATCGCGCCGCATGCTTTCTTCAAGGTCGACGGCAGCGACCTGCGCGTCGATCTGCCGATCACGCTGTATGAAGCCGTGCTCGGCGGCAAAGTTCGCGTGCCCACGCTTGGCAGCGCGGTCGAATTGTCGATCCCGAAAAACACTTCGAGCGGCCGGACGTTTCGCCTCAAAGGCAAGGGGCTGCCGAAGCCGGCCGGAACCAATGGCGACCTGTTTGTCACCACCCGCATCATGCTGCCGGACGGGAACGATGCCGAACTCGAGGCGTTGATGCAGAAATGGCGCGACGGACATCCATACAATCCGCGCGGCGATTTGACGTGATCGCGGCGGTAGCTCCAGCCAGCAGAAAAAGGTGCGGCCTCGACGGGGGGACCAGCGCGGTACAAAAACCCCTATCGAGGCCGCTTGCGCCGATCGGCGGATCGAACGCACCTCATTTTCGCGTGATCACCTGGTGCTATATTGAGACGCGTCGATGTCTTGATTCCAGATTTTCAATGTCCGAATTGGGACATAGATGGTGACGCAAATTCACCCGCCGTTTCTCTCGGCCTGATCGTAGACGAGTTTTGCGACCTGGGTCAGGCGATCGCGGTCGCTGCTGCCGCTCACCACATAGGCCACGCCGCGGTCGGCCCAGAACAGCGCGCCGTCGTTATTTTGCGTCGCATACCGCATCTGTGTGGTCTCGGTGTCCGCTCGCGCGGTGTAGATCGTGAAGCGTTCACCCGACGCGCTCTCATACATCAGAAACGATGCAGGGCCGGTGGGACCGGGCAACAGCCGTCCGCCAACGAGCTTCAAGCCAGTCGCATCCAATTCCGGCGCCCGCACATCCCAGCCGCAGCGCTTGGTCAGCCATTGCTGGAGATGGGTGCGTTCGCTGCCGGGCACCTCGACCGGATGGCGGACCTCGACGACATACAGCCGATGCGCATCCAGCGCGTCCACCGTGAAACTCTGGAATGCCGACGGCGAAGCGACCGCGCCACGCGCCAGCCAGCCGACACCACCGCCGGCGATGAACGCCACCAGCGCTGCTGCGATCGCGCCGTAAATCAATTTGCGCGGCTGCCGCACCAGCCGCTCGATCTCGAGCCGCTTCGGCACCGGTTCGTCGGCGACGGCGTCGTAACGCGCATGCAGGGTGGCTGCCATCGTCCGCCATGATTGCACCCGTTCGGCATCGTCGGGATGCGCCGCAAGCCACGCCTCGACATCGCCGCGACGTTCCGCCGGCAATTCATTGTCGACGTAAGCGTGCAGCTCGTCTTCGGTGACGGTGATCTTTGGGTCGGTCATGGTCGTTGTCTCTGTCCAAATCTTAATCGAAAATTCTTTGCTATCCTTCCCTGCAAAGGGGCGGGACCAGAAAACCATCGCACCTCGAACCCTGTCATCCCATCTACGTGCATAATACCTGCCATCATTTCACCCGTCGCAGCGCTACGCGTTCGCCCTCGAGCGAGGCCTTCACATGGGCTCGGGCGCGGGCGAGGCGGGACATCACGGTACCGATCGGCACGCCCTGAATGTCGGCGACCTCGCGATAGCTCAATCCTTCCAGCATCACCAGCAGCAGCACCGAGCGCTGCTCCTCCACCAGCGTCGCCAGCGCGCGGGCGATGTCTCTGCCTTCCGCCTCGGTGCCGCTGGCGTCGGGATTGTTGTCCAATAGCGGCATGAATTGCGGCCGCCGCGCCAGCGATCGCCGCCGGTTCTTGTTGAGGTTGGTCAGGATGGTATAGAGCCAGCTCCTGACGTCGCCTCCGAGAAACAGCCGTTCCGAACGCAGCGCCCGCACCAGCGTAACCTGCACCAGATCGTCGGCGACGTCGGCGTCACGGGCCAGCGCGCGTGCATACCGGCGCAGCGCCGGAATCATGGCTTCCACACTCTGGCGAAACGCGGTCATTGAAGCCCGATCTTCGGTTTGTCCGGCCGCCGTCCAATATCGCAACGCGAACGCCTTACCCAACATAACACCGAAATGAAGCGCCTATTCCGGCGGTGAAGGTT
>JAQGKJ010000260.1 GCA_028290165.1 Bradyrhizobium sp.
CCGGTCTCGAAGGCCGCGACAAGGTGACGAAATTGTCGTCGAAAAAGGTCGCCGATTTCGGCGCCAGGGCCGAGCAGCTGATCGCGGAATCCACCGGCAAGGACGGCAAGGGCCTGATCCCGATCGACGGCGAACCCCTGGGCGATCCCACGGTCTACGGCAACGATCGATTCTTCATCGATCTCAGAACAGAAGGCGAAGACGACGCCGCGCATGACGACAAACTGGCCGCGCTGGAAAAGGCCGGTCATCCCGTGGTCCGCATTGCGATGAAGTCGATCGACCATCTAGGCCAGGAATTTTTCCGGTTCGAGCTGGCGACTGCGGTGGCGGGCGCCATCCTCGGCATCAATCCGTTCAACCAGCCCGACGTCGAGGACGCCAAGATCAAGACCCGGGAGTTGACCGCGGCGTTCGAGAAATCCGGTGCGCTGCCCCCGGAACAGCCTGTGATGTCCACACCCCAGGCCGATCTCTATACCGACGACCACAATGCGGCCGACTTGCGCAGGGCGGGCGCCGATGGCGATCTCGGCTCCTGGCTGAAGGCCCATCTCTCCCGCTCTCATGCACACGATTACGTGGCGCTGCTCGCCTACATCGAACGCAATCCCGCGCACATCGGCGCCTTGCAGCACATGCGGCTTGAGGTGCGCGACCGGCGCCACGTCGCAACCTGCGCCGAATTCGGCCCGCGCTTCCTGCATTCCACGGGGCAGGCCTACAAGGGCGGCCCGGACAGCGGCGTATTCCTGCAGATCACCGCCGATGATGCCAAAGATCTCCTAGTGCCCGGCCCGAAGGCCGCCTTTGGTGTGATCAAGACGGCGCAAGCCCGCGGCGATTTCGACGTGCTGACCGACCGCGGCCGTCGCGCGTTGCGCGTGCATCTCAAGGGCGATCTGGAAGCTGGTTTAAAAATGCTCGATGACGCGATTCAGAGTGCATTAAATTAAGGGTACAAAGATGCAACTCGGCATGATCGGCTTGGGGCGGATGGGCGGCAATATCGTCCGCCGGCTGATGAAGCACGGACACTCGACGGTCGTTTACGACAAGGACCCGAAGGCGGTCGCGGCCATCGCAGCCGATGGTGCGGTCGGCTCCGGCACCCTGGAAGATTTTTTCAAAAAACTCGAGAAACCGCGAACCGCCTGGGTGATGCTGCCGGCGGGCAAGATCACGGAAGCAACGATAGACGCGCTGTCAAAACTGATGGAGCCCGGCGATGTCATCATCGACGGCGGCAACACGTTCTGGCAGGACGACGTACGCCGCGGCAAGGCGCTGAAAGAGCGCGGCATCCATTACGTCGACGTCGGCACCTCAGGCGGCGTCTGGGGCATCGACCGCGGCTATTGCATGATGATCGGCGGCGACAAGGCGGTGGTCGAGCGCCTCGACCCGATCTTCGCGGCGCTGGCGCCGGGCGCCGGCGATATCCCGCGCACCGAGGGACGCGAGGGCCGCGATCCCCGTATCGAGCAGGGCTACATTCACGCAGGTCCTGTGGGCGCCGGACACTTTGTCAAAATGATTCACAACGGCATCGAGTACGGCCTGATGCAGGCCTATGCCGAGGGTTTCGACATTTTGGAGAATGCCAATATCGAGGCGCTACCCCCGGAGCATCGTTTCGATCTCGACATTGCCGATATCGCTGAGGTGTGGCGGCGCGGCAGCGTGATCCCGTCCTGGCTGCTCGATCTGACCGCGTCTGCGCTTGCCAAAAACCCGACGCTTCAAAACTATTCGGGCTTTGTCGAGGATTCCGGCGAAGGCCGCTGGACCGTCAATGCCGCAATCGATGAAGCCGTGCCCGCCGAAGTGCTGACTGCTGCCCTGTTCGCGCGCTTTCGCTCGCGCAAGGAGCACACCTTTGCCGAGAAGATACTGTCGGCGATGCGCGACGGTTTTGGCGGCCACAAGGAGCCGCAGCAGCATCCGGACCCGGCGCAGCAGAATGCGCCAGACATCGTCAAGCCAAAGGCCGGCCGTTCGTGACAGACACCTCTTTAAATCCCAGTCCAAATCAGAAGAAGCCCGACCCCTGCTCCTTCGTCATCTTCGGTGTCACCGGCGACCTCACGCATCGGCTGGTGATTCCCTCGCTTTATAACCTGGAGGCGACCGGCCTCTTGCCCGACAGGTTCTGTGTCGTCGGGGTCGCCCGCAAAGGCATGTCGAACAAAGACTTGCGCGACAGCCTGATGAAGGGCCTTCGCCAATTCGCCACTCGCCCCGTGGATGATGCGGTCGCCGAGCGCCTGCTCCAATGCGTTACCAGCATTGAAGCCGATCCCGGTGACTCCGCCTCGTTCGATGCGATGCGGGCGCAGCTCACGGAGCTCGAGGCCGCACGACAAACCGGCGGCAACCGCCTGTTTTATCTGGCGACGCCACCGGATGCGTTTGCGCCGATCAGCCGTGAGCTCGGCCGTACCGGTCTGCTGAAAGAGAAAGCAGGCGGCCCGTGGCGGCGGCTGGTGATCGAGAAGCCGTTCGGAACCGATCTGGCTTCCGCAAACGCCCTCAATGCCGAACTCTTAAAGATCGTCGATGAGCACCAGATCTACCGGATCGATCACTACCTCGGCAAGGAAACCGTCCAAAACATCCTGGTGCTGCTCTTCGCCAACGGCATGTTCGAGCCGATCTGGAATCGCAATCATATCGATCACGTGCAGATCATCGTCGACGAAAAGCTCGGCGTCGGCCACCGCGGCAGCTTCTATGACAAAACCGGTGCGCTGCGCGACATGGTGCCGAACCATCTGTTCCAATTGCTGTCGCTGGCTGCCATGGAGCCGCCGATCCGCTTCGATGCGCAGTCCGTGCGCACGGAAAAGGCCGACGTGCTGGCGGCGATCCAGATCCAGAGCGAGGAAGAGGCTTTACGGAATTCGGTGCGTGGCCAATATCTCGGCGGCGTCATCGACGGCGTCGAAATCCCGGATTATCGCAAGACCGAGGACGTCAAGCCCGACAGCACCACCGAGACTTTCGTCACGCTGAAACTGACCATCGACAACTGGCGCTGGGCCGGCGTTCCCTTTTACCTGCGGACCGGCAAGGCGCTCGGCATCAAGCGCACCGAAGTGGCGATCAAGTTCAAGGAGGCGCCGTTCGCAATGTTCCGATGCACCCCTGTCGATCGCCTGTCGCAGAACTATCTCGTCATCAGTGTCGAGCCCACCGAAGGCATCTCGCTGCAGTTCAATACCAAAGTGCCGGGACCGGCGATCGTCATCGACGATGTCGAGATGAAATTCCGCTACAAGGACTACTTCAAGGCCGAGCCATCTACCGGTTATGAGACGCTGATCTACGACTGCATGATCGGCGACAACATCCTGTTTCAGCGCGCCGACAGCGTCGAGGCCGGCTGGCGGGCGGTGCAGCCGTTCCTCGATGCGTGGAAGAAAGCCGGCTCCCGGGGCTTGGAATTCTACAAAGCTGGCAGCGAAGGTCCGGTCGGCGCGGAGCAACTGCTCAAGCGTGACGGCCGCAGCTGGCGCAAGCTCGGTTAGAGCGGATGGCTACAAGCGACAATCGCCAGGTGATTGCGGTCTCCGATCCGGCCGCGCTCGCGAAGACCGCCGCGGAGCGGCTGCTGGCGAGGATTGCCGCGAACCCCGATCGCGTGGCGATTGGCCTGACCGGCGGGTCGAGCCCGAAAGAGCTCTATCAACTCCTCGCGACCGACCCTTATCGAAGCCGGATCCCGTGGGATCGCGTGCACTGGTTCATCGGCGATGAGCGTTTTATCCCGGCGAACGATCCGCTCAACAACATGGGGACGGCGCGGCGGATTTTTCTGGATCGCTTCGCGCCGAAAGCCAACATCCATCCGATTCCGACCGACACCGCTACCCCTGACGAAGCCGCGCGCCGCTATGAAGATGAATTGAAATCATTCTACGGTTCTGATGTCCTCGATCCGGCTCGGCCGCTGTTCGATACCGTGCTGATGGGCGTCGGGCCCGACGGCCATACCGCATCGCTGTTTCCAAATTATCCCGCGATCGAAGAAACCAGACGCTGGGTCGTCGGCGTACCCAAAGCCAATGTCGAGCCGTTCGTGCCGCGGGTGACGCTGACCTTGCCGGCGCTCGGCTCCTGCCGCGAAATGCTGTTCGAGGTCGCGGGCCCCGAAAAGCGCGCGATCTTGACGCGCGTGCTTGATGGCGAGAACCTGCCCGCGGGCCGCGCACATTCCACGGGCGAGACAATCTGGCTGGTGGACAAGGCCGCGCTGCCGGAGAATTTCCGTGGGCGGTGATGCAGACAAAATACCCTGCGCGTTGATCGTGATGGGCGTGTCGGGCTCCGGCAAGAGCACCATCGGGGAGGCGTTGGCGGCGCGGCTCGGCTGGGGCTACGAAGACGCCGACAGGTTTCATCCCGCCAGCAACATCGCCAAGATGAGCGCCGGCCAACCCTTGACCGACGAAGATCGCTGGCCCTGGCTGCGGGCGATCGCCGACGAGATCGACAGGACCTGCGAGGCCGGCCAACGTGCCGTGATCGGTTGCTCCGCGTTGAAGCGTGCCTACCGCGACATTCTGATCCACGGACGCAACGATGTCCGCATCATCTACCTCAAGGGCACGCAGAAATTGATCGCGGACCGCCTGGCCGAGCGGAAAGGTCATTTCATGCCGCCGGGCCTGTTGGCGAGCCAGTTCAAGACGCTCGAGCCGCCGGGCGAAAGCGAATCACCCGTGACGGTATCGATCGATGCTTCGGTCGACGCGATCGTCGACGACATCGTCCGCCAACTGGGGCTTAGTCCGCCGACAACGGCGCCCCGCGCAGGAACCGCCCCATGACCCGCATCGCCCTCGTTGTGTCGGATGTCGACGGCACGCTGGTGACCAAGGACAAGACCCTGACCGACAACGCCAAGGCCGCGGTACGGCGGCTGCACGAAGCCGGCATCGGCTTCACCATCACCAGTAGCCGTCCGACCATCGGCACGCGGTTTCTGATCGAGCCGCTGGCGATCGCGCTGCCGGTCGGTGCCTTCAACGGCAGCTCGATCGTCGATCCACAGCTAAAACCGATCGAACAGCACCTGATCCCCGTGACTTCGGCGCAACGCGCTCTCGACGTGCTGAACGAATTCGGCGCCGATATCTGGCTGTTCACCAACGAACTCTGGCTCACGCGCAATCCCGACGGCGAATATGTCCCGCATGAAAAACGCGCCATCCGGGCCGATCCAACCATCGTTGCCGATTTTGCACCCTACATGGAGGCTGCCTGCAAGATCGTCGGCTCGAGTTCCGATGCGGCATTGCTGCAGCGCTGCGAAATCGCGATGCAGCAGGTTTTGGGCGCGGAGGCCACCGCCGTCCGGTCGCAAAGCTACTATCTCGACGTCACCCCCCCGGGCTGCGACAAAGGCACCTTCGTTGAGGCGATGGCCAAGCGCCTGGGCATTTCTACCGATGCGGTCGCCACCATCGGCGACATGCAGAACGACCTTGCGATGTTTCGAAAGAGCGGCCTTTCGATCGCGATGGGCAACGCTACCGACGACGTCAAGAAAGCCGCGACGCTTGTCACGGCGTCGAACGAGGACGAGGGTTTTGCCAAGGCGATCGATATGATTTTGAGGAATAACGAAGCCAAATAGTCGCTCGCTCTCCCCCGCTTGTCGTCCTGGCCAAGCGAGCGAAGCGAGCGCGAGCCGGGACCCATATGCCGTGCACTTAAGTTGGGGCGTTGTGGCAGTTACCTTTTCTAACAAATGGCGTCGGTGGCTATGGGTCCTTGCTTTCGCAGGGACGACATTGATTATGTTGGTGCCCTCATTGTGTCCGCTCAGCTCTTTCCGCCAGCTTGCGGTTGGTCGACGAACACCACCGGCGTTCCCATTTTGACGTTGGTGCCCAGCAAGGCGGCGTCCCAATTCGTCAGCCGGACGCAACCATGGGATTCGGCCTTGCTGACTTTGGAAGGATTAGATGTGCCATGGATACCGTATCCTTCGGCCGATAGCCCGATCCAGTACGATCCCACGGGATTATTTGGACCCGGCTTGATCGTGAACGGTTGTTTGGATTTCACCCCTTTGAATTTATAGTCGGGATTATAGCGGTAGGTCGGGTTGGCATCGCTCGAGACGACCTTGAAGCTGCCGTTTGGGGACGGCTTTTCCTCGCTGCCGACGGTCGCCGGGAAAAAGGCTATCAGCGCGCCCGATGGATCGAAGGCTTTGACTGTCTGGCGTGATTTATCGACTTCGATCCGGCCGATCGCCAATT
>JAQGKJ010000235.1 GCA_028290165.1 Bradyrhizobium sp.
ACGGCTGGAAAGTGGTGCTGCCCTCGGCGCGGCTGACGCTGCTGCAGGTCCTGATCGGCGTGGTCGATCTCGGGTTCTGCGCGATGGCGATGTATCTGTTGATGCCGGCGCAGCCGGGCATCGATTACATATCGCTGGCGGTGGTGTTCATACTGGCGACGCTGCTCGGCATCGCCAGCCATGCTCCGGGCAGCCTCGGAGTGTTCGACGCCGCGATGCTGGTCGCGCTGCCTGAATTCGGCAGGGAGCAATTGCTGGCGACGCTGGTGGTGTTTCGGATCCTGTATTTCATGATCCCGTTCGGCATCTCGATCAGTATCATGGGAACGCGCGAGTTCTGGCTCAACGTGGTGGCGCCTTGGCAGGAACGACGACGCCTGAGCGAACTGAGCGAGACCTTCCCGCGCCCGGCTGCGGTGCCGCGGCCTCTGGAGGGCCGCCATGCGCAGCCGGTGAAGCGCCGGCGGTCGCAGGGCTAGTGGCGTCCGGACTCTTCCGGTTTTTGCGCTATCTCTCTTATTTCCGCCCTATCTGTGCCGTCAAACGCGTCATGATCCGAATTCACCTCCGTTCGATAGTCGCATGCGCATTGCTCATGGGAGCGCTGGGCGCGTTGCCGGCAGATTGGGCGGCGGCGCAGACCGCCGTCGATGCTCCCTTGCAGATCTCATGGGAAGTCCGCAACCGCTTCCGGCTGTTCCGCGAAGAGCGCGATTTCCTGCTCCATACCGATAGCGCGCGAGGCCGCAGCGTTCTTGCCTCGGAGCAGGCTCTGGAGCTGCAGAGCGACGGCCGCGGCTGGGCGCGCAATACGGTCAACCGCCTCTGCATCGATCTTTTGGGCCGCGTCAGCGAGCCCTGCACCCGCGACAACGTCAAGGAAAGTTACCTGACGCCGGTGGATCATCCGGTCACCGTGCGGCTGACCGGCCCAATTCCGGTTGGCGCCACCTGCGCCTGGTCGTTCGACGATGGCGATGGTCCGCAAACATCCACCTTCGATTGCGCCGAGCCGGTCAACTTGCGGGCGCGCTACGGCCGCCCGACCGTCGCCACGGTAGACGTCTCCTCCGGGCCGGAGGCGCCGCAGCGGATCTCAACCGAAATCATGGTGCGCGATATTTTCATCGCCGGCCTCGGCGACAGCATCGCGTCCGGCGAAGGCAATCCCGACCGGCCGATCGGATTGTCGGATGAGGGGTTTTGTTTCCGCTATTATCTGGGGACGGCCGCTGCGCAATATTACCGTCCGAGCCGCGCCGGTTACAAGGGCGGACGGGCCTGCGAGGCGCCGGATACGCTGCAGGTCTGGCAGCGCCAGAGCGCGCTGTGGTTCAACTCCGCCTGCCATCGCTCGCTCTACAGCTACCAGACCCGAACGGCGCTGGCGCTCGCCGTGCAATATCCGCACATCGCGGTGACCTATCTGCCGCTTGCCTGCACCGGCGCCACCATTCCCGATGGACTGTTCGGCGGCCAGCGCGCGCGGGAATGCCCGCCGACGAAATCAGGCGCCAACTGTTCGGGCACGGTCAACGGGCAACTGGCCGAATTGCGCGAAGCCGTCACCGCGGCGAAGAAGCGCCAGCCCGACCGCAAGCTCGATCTGATCCTGCTGTCGATCGGCGCCAACGACATCAATTTTTCCGGGCTGGTCGCGGACGTGATCGTGGATACCGCGACCGAGCGCGTGCTGTTTCGGCGCACCGGCGTGATGGGGGCGGTCGACGATTCGCGCGCGGCGCTCGCGCGCGAGCTGCCGCAAAGTTTTGGCAAGCTGCGCGACGCGCTAAAGCCGCTGGTCGGCGACCTCCAGCACGTGGTGTACGTGTCCTATGCCAACCCGACGCTTGCCGACGGCGGCGCGCCCTGCCCCGGCGGACGCGCCGGCTTCGACATTCATCCCTCGTTCAACGCCGAGCCGCGGCGGCTGGCCAACGTGTCGAGCTATGTCGAGAGGGAATTCCTGCCGCAGCTGAAGGCACTCGCTTTGTGCCAGTCGGGAGTGTTGTGCCGCGATCCCGGCGCCGATCGCATGACCTTCGTCGACAGCCATCAGGCGGCCTTCGTGGATCACGGCTTTTGCGCGCGCGCCGCGACCGATCCGGAATTCGACCGGGAGTGCTTTTCACCGAAAGGCGAAAGCTTCGATTCCGACATCGTCACGGCCGCCAACCAGCCGATGCTGTGCGGCCGCAGCGCCGGCGATTATCGTGCCTATCTTCCGCGCGCGCGCTGGATCCGCGACGCCAACGACAGTTACTTTGCCGCGATGACCTATCCGCAGGGCTTGCCCTCTTCCAGCCAGCCCGCCGATATCCATGACGCGACCTGGGGAATTCTTTCAGCCGTGTATGGCGGCGCGGTGCACCCTTCGGCCGAAGGCCACGCCGCGATGGCGGACGCAGCTTTGCCTGCCGTAGCCTCGGTGCTTCAGCTCGATGCCGCCGTGCCCCCGATTGTTCGAGAGCCCGAATCGCCGGTCGCGATTGCGCCGGCCGCGCGCTGACAAGTTGCCCAAGGCTTTCGCGGCCGATCACTTAGGCAGCTGTGGGGACGTGCTCTTCTTCGCGCCAGCGGGAGACTTCGCCGCGGCCGCCGGCTGCTTCATCGCAGCCGCTTGCGTCGGCAGGTATTTTGCAACGATGGCGGGATCGAGCTGGGCCATCGCCGTATCCGGCAGCCGCGACCAGGTCTCGTCCTTGCCGAACAGCGAAATACCGAGATAGCCGCGCATGGTGAGCGTCTGACCGTCGGGACTGACGGTCATCTTTGCATGATAGATCTTGCCGTCGCGCGGATCGAGCACGTTGCCGTTCTCATATTTCAATCCGTCACGCTTCATGTCCCTGATGAAAGACAATCCAAGCCACGGCGCGTCCTTGCGATCGTCGGTGCAACTCGTGCAAGCCTTATTGGGATCGTCGCCAGGTTGCGGGAACGTCTTAGCAATCACGCCTTCGAAAATGCCGTCATGGTCAATGACGAGAAACCAGCCCTCGGGCTTGCCATTCTCCGTCTTCTGCCACAGCCCCGCGGCTGATGGATCGGCGGCCTGCGCCGGAAGCGCAATGGCGAGCACAATGACGAGCCCCGTCATGATCGGCAGCGCCAGTCGAAATCTGGATATCGCAGTCCGCTTCGTAAACACCCAACCTATCCATAGAGTAATAGCCTCTGTCTAAGGCCTTTTAGCGGATGGTTCCAGTGCCGTATCCGGTTTCAAACGATTGCCGGGAAGGCCGGCGTCACAAATCTGCCGCAGCCTTCCGAACGGCCGATCGGGTCAGTTGACGCCGAGCTTCTTCTGCAGGCTCGACGACGACGTCGTGTACTGGAACACCAGCCGTTTGTCCGGATAGACATAACGGTGCGCCTTCTGCGCCATCAGCGCGCCCTCGTGGAAGCCACACAGGATCAGCTTGAGTTTGCCGGGATAGGTGTTGATGTCGCCGATGGCAAAGATCCCGGGCACGCTGGTCTCAAAGGCCGAGGTCTCGACCGGCACCAGATTGTTCTCGAGCGCGATGCCCCAGTTCGCCACCGGCCCGAGCTTCATGGTCAGGCCGAAGAACGGCAGCATGGTATCGCAGGCGACCTTCGAAACCGCGTTGTCGTTGCCCTTGACGTTGGCGCCCCGGAGCATGCCGCCTTCGCCTTCGAGGCCGGTGACCTGACCAATCTTCAAATCCAATTTGCCGGACGCCACCAGCGCGCGCATCTGTTCGACGCTGTGGGGCGCGGCGCGGAAATCGTCGCGCCGGTGCAACAGCGTCACGCGCTTGGCGATCGGATGCAGATTGAGCGTCCAGTCCAGCGCCGAGTCGCCGCCGC
>JAQGKJ010000277.1 GCA_028290165.1 Bradyrhizobium sp.
CGATCAGCGGAACCCCGATCTCGATCTATCCGGACCTGATTGCGGCGCTGGCTTCGATCAAGCTGGCTGCGGCGCGAAGTAACTGCGAGTTGGGACTGCTCGATCAAACGCGCGCGGACGCCATCGTCGCCGCCGCGGAGGAACTCAAGGCCGGCAAACTGCACGAAGAATTCGTGGTCGATGTCATTCAGGGCGGCGCCGGCACCTCGACCAACATGAACGCCAACGAGGTGATCGCAAACCGCGCGCTGGAGCTGTTGGGTCGCGCCAAGGGCGATTATCATGTTTTGCACCCCAACACTCACGTCAATATGAGCCAGAGCACCAACGACGTTTATCCGACGGCGCTCAAGCTCGCGGCCTATTCCGGGATCCTGGGGCTGGTCGACGCCATGGCGGCGCTGCGTCAGGCCTTCGAAAACAAGGCCGAGGAGTTCAAGGACATCGTCAAGATGGGCCGCACCCAATTGCAGGACGCGGTTCCGATGACGCTGGGCCAGGAATTTTCGACCTATGCGGTGATGCTGGGAGAGGACGAGCAGCGGTTGAAGGAAGCGGTGCTCTTGGTTTGCGAGATCAACATGGGCGCGACCGCGATCGGCACCGGCATCAATTCTCACCCGGATTATGCCGATCTGGTCTGTCGCCACTTGCGGGCGACGACGGGTATTCCGGTCGTCACAGCGGCTAACCTGGTCGAGGCGACGCAGGACTGCGGCGCTTTCGTGCAGCTCTCGGGCGTCCTGAAGCGGGTCGCGGTGAAACTGTCGAAAACCTGCAACGATCTGCGCCTGTTGTCTTCGGGACCGCGCGTGGGGTTAGGGGAGATCAACCTGCCGCCGATGCAGGCGGGCTCCAGCATCATGCCGGGCAAGGTCAATCCGGTGATACCCGAGGTCGTCAACCAGATCGCCTTCGAAGTGATCGGCAACGATATCACGGTCAGTTTTGCCGCCGAGGCCGGTCAATTGCAGCTCAACGCCTTCGAGCCGATCATTGCCCACAGCCTGTTCAAGAGCGTCAATCATCTGCGCGCCGGATGCCTGACGCTGGCCACGAAGTGCGTCAGCGGCATCACCGCCAATCGCGAGCATCTGCGCCGTGGCGTCGAAAACTCGATCGGCATAGTGACCGCGCTCAATCCCTATATTGGTTATGCCAACGCCACCGAGATCGCGCAGGAAGCGCTGATCACCGGTCAAAGCGTCTACGATCTGGTGCTGGCAAAGCAGCTTTTGACGCGCGAACAACTCGACCAGATTCTGCAGCCGGAGATACTGACCCGGCCACGATCGTTTGCCATCAGCGCTGCACCTGGGAAGACTGAGGTTGTCAGCGTGGGCCCGACCCAAATCGATTGATCGTTCATCACGACAGGCCTGTTGCACGTGCGCCTGCGCGTTCAGTGGCGCGATCCATTTGGTTCCCGCTTGTGAACCGGGGCGCTTCCGGAACATCAGAACAAGTTGAGCGTTGCCGCCGAAAGGGAGCGAACAACATGCGCACGTCGATGGCTTATTTTGCAGGAGCGGGAACCGTTATCGCCGCGATCGCCGCGATCGCCGCGATCGCCGCCGGCGTCGGCGGTGGTCTGCTGGTAGGGGATATCATGAGTCCAAAATCCCCCAAGCAAACCACTGAAATGAGCCGGCTGGAGCGGCGCATGTCGCGGGAGCCGATACCTGCGTCGGCCACGCCGTCGGAACCGGTGCCTTATCTCTCGGCACCCCAGCCGTCACAACCCAGCACCACCGTCGCAGCGGCTCCAGCGCCGGTTCAGGCGCAGACGGAAACCGTCAACGCCTCGCCGCCTGCGCAGCCGGCCGACCCGCCAGCAGCCAAGCTGCCCGAGACCAAGCAGCCTGAGACTGCAGCATCACAACGCGCATCGCCCGCGGCGCAGCCGGTGGCGCGTGAGCAAACCGCCGCTCCGAATGATGCCTACGCCAAGGCGCGGGACGCGGATGCAAAGCGCGCGGAGGACAGGCGCAAGGCCGAGCGGCACCAGCAATGGGCCGAGCGGCAGCAACAATCGGCCGAGAAGCGGCGGCAAAGGCAGCAGCAAGAACTGCAGGCGGTCGAGGAAAAAGTCAGGGAAGACACCGAGCCGAGGCAGGAGCTCGTAGGCGACCCGGTGAGGATCGAGAGGCCTCGGATCAGGCTGTTCGGCCCGGACTGAGCGTGCTGCTTTGAACTGATGCAGACGGAGCCGACGCCGTTTAGTGCGCCGGTGTCGCTGGCGTTTCCACGACCTCGTCAGTCCATACTTTAAAGCTGAGCAGCGTATTTGGCCCGAAAGTTTGAGTAATGGGAACGTCTGCGGCGTCTCGTCCCTGTGCAATCAGCACTCGCCCGATTCGCGGAATGTTGTTGCGCGCATCGAAGGTGTACCAGTGGCCGCCGATATAGGCCTCGAACCAGCCGGCAAAATCCCCCGCGGCCCACGGTAGCGGCATGCCGATGTCGCCGAGATAGCCGGTGCAATATCGCGCTGG
The DNA here is from genome assembly GCA_028290165.1 of Bradyrhizobium sp. Next base: position 2,496 of record JAQGKJ010000277.1, read on the forward strand.
AATGTTCATGCAGCGGCAGAACGCGATGGCCAGGTGCGCATAGTCGCGGCAGACGCCCTTGCGCTCGTTGAATACCTCCCACGCCGTCATGGTCGCCCGCGCGTGTTCGTAACCGAACGCGATGTGGTTGTGAACGAAATCGCAAATTGCCTGGACCCGCGCCCATCCCGGCGTTGTCTTCTCAAACAGCTTCCACGCCACATCGGAGAGCCGGTCGGTCTCGCAGTAGCGGCTGCCAAGCAGATAGACGATCGCCTCCGCCGGCAGATCCTCCACGGCGTGCTGCGAGGCGGTTGGAACGATCACATCGGGCAGACCGCTGTCGCGAACCGTCCCATCGGCCGCAAGGCGCATGCGTCCGGCAGGCGCGACGAACCGGCTGCACCAGTTGCCGAAGCCATCGCGATAGGGCGTGATGGGAACGGAAGGGCTGGTCGTCAGATAGTCGGGTACGATGATGTCGGACGCCCGCGTAAAATGCGTGCCGAGCACCGCGATGATAGGTGTCGGTTGCGGAAAGTCGTAAAGCATCTCGAAGCCGACACGAATCTTCATCCGAAACCCCCTGTTTCAGTCGCTTGCGCCAAGTCGCAACGGCACGCCGCCTTCACTGAGCCGCGCTGACGCGGCTCCCGAGCTGCAGTTGAAGTGACGTTTGAACGTATCGCCGCAGGCAGCCGGCCGGGTCGCGCGACAATCGGGCCTGCTCATTTCCAGAAATGTTCCGGCGCACTGCGGAGATGGCGACGAAAGCGGTCTGATGCAAGGCCAGGCGAGCCTTATTCGACCCGGCGCCGTCGATCCCGTGCGAAAGCGATGGCTAATCGGTCCGAAAGAGCGCACGGTGATGGCATGCATGACGACAGCGCCGGTAGAGAGCTGTTCGCAAAAGACAGTCGAGCATGACCATGCGCTCGCGACGGGAAACCATCACCTTCAAACATCCCTTCCGGATCGAAGGCATCGATCGCCTGCTGTCCGCGGGTGCTTACGAGGTCGTCACCGATGAGGAGATGATCGAAGGTTTGTCATTCGCTGCGTTCCGCCGCGTTGCCACCATGATCATGGTGCCGGCGGCAGCGCCGCGCAGTTCAATGATGGAGATGATTTCCATCAGCTCGGTTGCTCTGTCCGACGCGCAGCGCATTGACGCGAGCGCGTCCCGTGAGTGACAAGCCGCTCGACCTCGACAGCCACCGCGGCATGGCCGCGCAGAAAGCAACCGACATGCGGCGGATTCTGGCCGACGTCGAGAACAACGCAAAGGACCTGCGCGATCGGCAGGGGATACTCGAAAACCAGCTGCTGTCGGCTCCCGCGGCTTCGTGGCCGGAGGCAGCCGCCAAGGCGCGCTACGTCCTGAATTTGTACGCCGCGGGGCTGCCTCTATCCGACACCCGTCATCGCGATCTGGTCGTGGCGGTACTTGCGGACTTCGCCCGGCTCTCCGATGAGAGCTGAACGATCAGGCGGCGGCCGTGTCGGCTACGAGTCCAGTGCCTTGATCGCTTGATCTGCCGCAATGGCAGCACTTTCTTCGGAGCCGCTATCTTCTGTTGTAACAAATCCCAGGATCGTCGTGCCCTTGCTTGTCGCGGTCGGCTGAACAATCGGCGTTACGTTGGCACGCCACCGTCCGGGCTTCCGCTGAAAAGTAACAACCTTGTAGTCAGACGCCTTGGCCATTGCCGTCCCTTTTTCCGCGCTGTCCGCGACAAAGCGGAGCAGTAGTGCTCTTCCGCATATCTCAACAACCGCGACAGATATTCTTTAGCTTGGCGGTGGTTCGTGCGTCTTCCGCGATGAAGGGGTCTTTGTAAGCAGCTCGCGATACGTCGTTTTCAACGGCTGCAGGCTTTTCCATCTTCGGGGAATGCGCCGCATCGTAACAAGCCAGCCGTCCGCTCGTGCTTTCGATCGCGCGGCAATCCGGTCCCATGGCGAGAGCGCCTTGCGCGAAGGTGCAGAGCGTCAATACTGCGAAAGCAATTTTCATCCGGGTTCCTTTGCGGGCGACATTTTGCCCGCTGCATATCGATCGACAATCAAACCAGGCCGCGTCCACGAAGTGGTGGGCCAATCAACCCCAACACCGATCGTGCAGCACTCTGCAAAGAGAATCGCTCGCCGGTGATTAAATGCGCTTGCCCTATAAACTCTTCAGATGCCGACGGCAGCCATTGGGTCACTATTTCTTTTTGCCGGAACCGAAGCTCGGCTGCCATCCTGCGGTCTTTTGGCTTGGCGCTGCAGCAATTGTCTTGATCTTCTCTTTTTTCGGCTTCTTGGATTCTCGATTGCCTTTTTGCTCGCCCTTGGCCATGCCGCTCTCCCTAAGTTTGATGGTGACGCAGTCTTTGAATGAAGAAGTTCAGACGGACGCATGGTGCACGAGGCTTCGATCGATTGTCCGCCGCAGGGTCTAAAGCCTGGACGAAAAAATTTGTCCGCGCGCCGTAAGGACTCGCATTCAGGACTGTGCGCCCTTTGTTGCCCGATAGCCATGCATTAGTTGGACCTCGTCTCGACCCATATCGCCCCACCGCGACCATGGTCTCAGTCGA
>JAQGKJ010000244.1 GCA_028290165.1 Bradyrhizobium sp.
GAGGCCGGCGACGCGATCAATCGTTGAAGTCGATATGCTTGTCGTAAACGATCGTCCCCTTCTCGTTCTTCACGACGTTGTAGCCGTGCAGACCGTCGCCGTTCTGGTCGAAATTGTACTCGCCTTCGGCGCCCGGGGTTTTCTTGGTGGCCAGCAGCGCCTCGCGGATTTTTCCGGGATCGCTCGAGCCGGCCTTGTTGATGGCCGCCGACAGGATGGTAACGGCATCGTAGGGCCAGGCGCTCTGGTTATCCGGCGCCGTCTTGTAGGCGTCGCGATAGGCCTTGCCGAAGGCTTTCGAGGCGTCGCTGGACTGTTCGGCGTAATCGGCCACCCCGTAGGTGCCGAACAGCGCCGGACCCGCCAGTTTGGTCGACGACACCGCCACCACCGAAGGCGAGCCCACCCAGGGAATGTTGACGCCGAGCTGACGCAGCTGGCGGGCGAAGATGCCGAGATCGTTTTCGAACGTGAAATAGGTGCCGAGAATGTCCGCGCCCGACTGTTTCACCGCCAGCACGACCGGCGTGAAATCCTGGCTTTGGTTGGCATAGCCCTGGTCGAGGACCGCGGGATTGCCGAGCTTTTCGAGCGCCGAGGCCAGGGCCTTCCCGCCGGCCGTGCCGAACGCGTCGGTCGAGTGCACGATCGCCCATTTCTTCTTGCCGAGGGTGTTGACGCCATAGTCGGCGATGACACGGCCGGAATAGCTGTCATTGGGGCGGAAGCGGAACAGCCATTGATTGCCCATATGGGTCAGGGCCGGATCGGTGCCCCCGATCATGACGGGCTTGCCGACCTTGAGAACGTCCGGGGCCATCGCATGGACCTGGGTCGAGCGGATCGAGCCCAGGAATCCGACGATATCCGGCTGCGCGGCCAGTTTCGAAAACGCCAGCACGATGCCGGGATTGGTGGTCTGGTCGTCCTCGATGACGAGTTCGGCTTGCTTGCCGAGGATGCCGCCAGCCTTGTTGACCGCGGCCAGCGCAAGCTTCGCCCCGTTCTGTGCCCAAAGACCCTGTTCGGCCGCAGGACCCGTCACCGGCACACACATGCCGATCTTGATGGTCGCTGCCTGCGCGCGGGCGCTGCCGATAACGTAAGGTGCGGTAATACCAGCAGCCAAGCCTGCGGTGAAGTGGCGTCGCGTCAGCTTCATTCATTCCTCCTGTGAGGCCAGCTTCAGCGCTGGCCTTCTTTTAATCTGGTGTCTTCAAGCGAAAATCCGGTCGCGTGTCTACGGCGTGTCGACGCAAGAGTAAATTGATATCGCATCAATTTTGCCGCAGCCGTGCCTGGCATGGCCAAATTGATCAGCGCCTTCCCTCGCGCCCGATGGACAAGCAGCCCCGAGCTATGCGCTATTCCACCCAGCATCATGCAAATTTGCCCTTGCGGGGAAGCCGGGCTCTCGCCCCTGACGCCCAATTGCGACAGGCTGCCTCGACGGCATGCGGCAAACCGCCGGTGCCGCCTTGAGCCTCGCTGGAGCCGGACATGCCGCATTTCACCATTGAGTATTCGGCCAACCTCGATCCGCGCCTCGACATGGGCGCGGTCGTCGAAGTCGTCCGCAAGGCCGCGGTGGAAACCAGAATCTTTCCGCTCGGCGGCATCCGCGTCCGCGCGGTCCGCTGCGAGCATTACGCCATCGCCGACGGGCGTGCGGATTACGGCTTTCTCGCCATGGTGCTGCGGCTTGGCGAGGGCCGGGATCTCGCGACCCGCAAGAAGGCCGGCGAACATATCTTCAAAACCCTCTCCGGCCATCTCGACCCGGTCTTCGCCGGCGGCAAGTTCGCGCTGTCCTTCGACATGCAGATCAACGACAAGGAAACCAGCTGGAAGCGCAACAACATTCACGAGGCCCTGAAGGCGGAAACCGCGCAGGGATAAGGCCCTGCTAAAATTGGAGGCCCGTCATTCCGGGGCGCGACGCAGTCGCGAGCCCGGAATCCATAACCACGATCGGGAATATGGATTCCGGGCCTGCGCCTGGCGGCGCATCCCGGAATGACAAAACCTAACAAGGACCTCGCATGCCGGTGCCTACGCACACCTTCGACCCGCCGTTCAACATCATACGTTCCAGCCACGTCGTGCTCGATGTCGTGGACCTCAACGCCTGCCGAGCGTTCTACGAGAACACGGTCGGGCTGCATGTCGAGGACGGCGACGACAGCGCGGTGTATTTACGCGGCAGCGAGGAGCGCCAGCATCACTCGCTGGTGCTGCGCAAGGCGGCGAGCGCGGCCTGCAACCGCCTCGGCTTCAAGGTCGGCAATGAAGCCGATCTCGACAAGGCCGCGGTTTTCTTCTCGGAGAACGGCATCGCCTACGCCTTTGCCGAGCAGCCGTTTCAGGGCCGAACGCTGCAGTTCACCGACCCGTTCGGCTTCCAGATCGAACTCTACGCTGCGATGGAGAAGCGCCCGCATCTGTTGCGCCGCTACGACCTCTACAGGGGGTGTCACCCGCAACGGCTCGACCATTTCAACGTGTTCGCCGCCGAGGTGCAGGACACCGTCGACTTCTATGCGCGGCTCGGTTTCCGGCTGACCGAATATGGCGAGGAGGACGGGCCGCAGGGACGCATCGCGGCGGCCTGGATGCACCGCAAGGGCAATGTGCACGACCTCGCCATCACCAACGGCAAGGGCCCTCGCCTGCACCATTTTGCCTATTGGGTGCCGACCGCGATGAACGTCCTGCACCTGTGCGACGTCATGGCCTCAAGCGGCTTTCTCAAGAACATCGAGCGCGGGCCCGGCCGCCACGGCATCTCCAACGCGTTCTTTCTTTATGTCCGCGACCCCGACGGCCATCGCCTCGAGCTCTACACCAGCGATTACTTCACCTTGGACCACGACCATGAACCGATGCGCTGGTCGCTGAAGGACCCGCGGCGGCAAACGCTGTGGGGCGCGCCCGCGCCTCGCTCCTGGTTCGAGCAGGGCTCGGCCTTTGCCGGACAGGCGATCCGCGACCCGCTGTTCGTCGCCGACGTCACCATCGCGGACTGACAGGAACGGCCTGTTGTGCAATGGCCTGATCGAGGAAATTCTGTAAACCGGCCGGCGAAGGATTGGATCAGCTCATGACTGTGAGTTCGGGCGGCGAAGCGATCGTCAGCGGCTTGGTCGCCCATGGCGTTGACACTGTGTTCGGCCTGCCCGGCGCGCAGATCTACGGGCTGTTCGACGCCTTCCAGCAGGCGCAGCTCAAGGTGATCGGCGCGCGCCATGAGCAGGCCTGCGGCTACATGGCCTACGGCTACGCGCGATCGACCGGCAGGCCCGGCGTGTTCAGCGTGGTGCCGGGCCCCGGAGTGCTCAATGCCGGCGCCGCCCTGCTCACCGCCTACGGCTCCAACGAACCGGTGCTCTGCCTCACCGGGCAGGTGCCGACCGACTATCTCGGCAAGGGCCGCGGCCATCTGCACGAGATGCCGGATCAGCTCGCCACGCTCCGGACCTTCGTGAAATGGGCCGACCGCATCGAATATCCGGATGCGGCGCCGGCGCTGGTGTCGCGCGCATTCCAGGAGATGATGTCGGGCCGGCGCGGTCCCGTCGCGCTGGAAATGCCATGGGACGTGTTCACCCAGCGCGCCGAGGTCGGCGCCGCAAAGCCGTTCGATGCGTTCCCGGCGCCATTGCCCGACACCGAACGCATCAAGGCCGCCGCCGCGCTGGTCGGCGCCAGCAAGACGCCGATGATCTTCGTCGGCAGCGGCGCCATGGATGCCGGAGCTGAAATCCTCGAGTTGGCGGAACTAATCGACGCGCCGGTGGTGGCGTTCCGCAGCGGCCGCGGCATCGTCTCCAACGCGCACGAACTGGGACTGACGATGGCGGCGGCCTATCGGCTGTGGCCGCAGACCGATCTCATGATCGGGATCGGCTCGCGTATGGAATTGCCGACCACATTCCGCTGGCCGTTCCGGCCCGACGGACTGAAATCCATCCGCATCGATATCGACCCGGCGGAGATGCGAAGGTTCACCCCCGATGCCGCCGTGGTCGCCGACGCCCGCGCCGGCACAAGCGAGCTGCTCGCCGCGGTCCGAAAGGCCGCCTACGTCAGGACGCACGGCCGCCGCGCCGCGATCCGCGAGGCCTCGGCTGCGGCGCTGGCGCAAATCCAGCAGGTCCAGCCGCAGATGGCCTACCTGAATATTCTGCGCGA
>JAQGKJ010000248.1 GCA_028290165.1 Bradyrhizobium sp.
TCTTGTTGCTGGAAGTGCGCCGCGAACTCGAGCGGCTTATCGCCACCAGCGCGTCCCTGTTGGGTGGACAGGGTTTTCAACCAGTGCGTGGCAGAGAGCCCCGCCAACCGTCACCTGGTCAAGGCGATCGCGCCGATCCACGCGCTGGCGCGCCGCTTCTGGTACAAGTATTACCGGCCCTACGATCTGCTGATTGCCGCCATCGGGCATGCGGAGATCATGGAGGCAATCGCCGCCGCCGATCCGGCGGCAGCGGGAGCGGCATCAGACCGATTGCTCGATTACGTCGTTTCTTTCACGCGCTCCGCCGAACCGATCGACAAAGGTTCCGACGCTGCCGAGGGCTCGACAGTTGCGGCCCGTCGCGGGCGGCAATGACGACGCGCTGGTAAATCGCATATGTAATATTGCCACGCCGGCGTTCGCGCATATTGATCTTGCGGACCGCGGCGCGTTGAACTGCGGCAGATTGCAACTGCAAAATAGATCTGCAAGAGAGAGCGAACTGGGATGGACACGACCCCGGCGGACGGCCCCTTGGGCGGCATCCGCGTGATCGATATCACCAATGTGATCATGGGCCCTTTTGCGACCCATATCCTGGCCGATCTCGGCGCTGACGTGATCAAGGTCGAGAGCGCGGAGGGAGACAGTTTTCGCAGCTATCGCCCCAACCGCAACGAGGGCATGGCCGGCGGCTTTCTGCACCTCAACCGCAACAAGCGCAGCATCGTGCTGGATCTCAAGGAAGCCTCGGGAAAGGCTGCACTGCAGAAGCTGATCGCCACCGCCGACGTGTTTGTGCACTCGCTGCGTCCGAAGGCGATCGAAAAGCTCGGCCTCGGCTACGACGCGGTCCGAGCGATCCGGCGTGACATCGTCTATTGCGGCGCCTATGGCTTTGGTGAAAAGGGCCCCTATCGCGACAAGGCCGCCTATGACGACATCATTCAGGCCGGCTCTGGCCTTGCCGCTCTGCACGTTCCCTCGCGTGGCGAGCCGGCCTTCATGCCGACTGTGCTGTGCGACAAGCTGTCGGGTCAGGTTATCGCCTATTCGGTGATGGCCGCGCTGTTCCAACGCGAACGCGGCGGAGGCGGCCAGGCCATCGAGGTGCCGATGTTCGAGACTACGGCGGAATTCGCCTATATCGAGCACCTACTCGGTTTTGCGTTTGAGCCGCCGCTCGGGCCGACCGGCTATGTCCGCGTCGTCAGCCCGCGCCGTAAGCCGTTCCGCACCGCCGACGGCTATATGTGCATTCTGCCCTATTCCGATCGCAACTGGCGTGACTTCTTCGAGTTTGTTGGCCGGCCGGATCTGAAGGCCGATCCGCGATTCTATCCGTTGACCGAACGCGTGGCCCATCTTGAGACGCTCTACGAACTGATCGAGGCAGAGGCCCCGAAACGTCCGACCGACGAATGGGTGACGTTCTGCGATGAAGTTAGCATTCCCTGCATGCCCGTGCTTAGTCTCGAGCAACTGCCCGAGGACGAGCACATGAAGGCTGTCGGGATGTTCGGGCACGCCGAACATCCGTCAGAAGGCGCCTACAAGACGATCCGCGCGCCGGTGACTTTCAGTTCGGCGCCATTCCGGATTCGCCGCCACGCGCCGCGGCTCGGCGAGCACACAGCGGAAATTCTCGAGGAAATCGGCATCGTCGCCACTCGTTGATACCAGCGAGCAAACCATCAGAAAGCGAGCAAGACCATGTCCGAGAGCGTTACTTACGAACAGGATGGTGGCGTCGTCACCCTCACCCTGAACGAGCCGGACACGCGCAACGCGCTGTCGCCGGCGATCGTCGACGCGCTGGTCGCCCATTGCAGCCGCATCAACCAGGATATGTCGGTCAGTTGCGTGATCGTGACTGGCGCCGGCGAAAGCTTTTCCTCCGGCGGCAACGTCAAGGAGATGCGCGACCGCACCGGTCTGTTCGGCGGAACACCGGCTGAAATCAGGCGCGGCTATCATCACGGCATCCAGAAAATTCCGATGGCGATGTATGACCTCGAAGTGCCGGCGATCGCCGCCGTCAACGGCTATGCGGTCGGTGCCGGCTGCGACCTCACTTTGATGTGCGACATGCGGATCGCCGCCGACGACGCGCAATTCGCGGAAAGTTTCATGCGGGTCGGGCTGGTTTCCGGGGACGGCGGCGCCTGGTTCCTGCCGCGCGTGGTCGGGCTGTCGCGGGCCTATGAAATGACCTTCACCGGCAATTTCATCAAGGCCGACCAGGCGCTGGCCTGGGGTCTTGCGTCACAGGTGGTGCCGAAGGCCGAACTGATGGATACCGCGCGCAAAATGGCCAAGCAGATCGCGTCGCACCCGCCGCATTCGCTGCGGATGTGCAAGAAACTGGTGCGCGACGCCGGTGCCATCGGCCTGCCGACCCATCTCGAAATGGCTGCCAGCATGCAGGCCCTGGTGCAGCACACCGCGGACCAGCATGAGGCGGTGACCGCGTTTCTGGAGAAGCGCAAGCCGCAGTTCCGCGGAGCCTGATCGGTAGCCTATTTCGAGATAATGCCGCCGTTGGAGACTCTCGCATGCGCGCCTTTCAATTCGAAGCTCTGACATTGCCGCCCGAGGCCGAAGCGATGCGCCGCAAGGTGCGGGCCTTTCTCGACGATGAACGCGCGCATGACCGTTACGCGTCGCACCGCACCTCCTGGTCGACCTTCGATCCCGACTTCAGCCGCCGTGCTGCGGCTGCTGGCTTCATCGGCATGACCTGGCCAAAGCAGTATGGCGGCGGCGAATATTCCAACCTCGAGCGCTTCGTGGTGACCGAGGAGATGCTGGCGGCCGGCGCGCCCGGCGGCGCGCACTGGATCGCGGACCGGCAGTCCGGGCCGCAGATTCTCAAGCACGGCAGCGAACGCGCCCGCGCGTCGATCCTGCCGCGGATCGCCGCCGGCGAATGCTATTTCGGCATCGGCATGAGCGAGCCCGATTCCGGATCGGACCTGGCCGCGGTTCGCACCAAGGCCGAGAGATACGAGAACGGCTGGCGCATCAACGGCGCCAAGATCTGGACCTCCAACGCTCACCGGGTGCATTATCTGATCGTGCTGGCGCGCA
>JAQGKJ010000354.1 GCA_028290165.1 Bradyrhizobium sp.
TATTCTCGTCCATGACTGCTCCATGTTCGCAGGTTCGGTCGAAACGGGCCGCCGCAAGCCGTCAGGCTTGCGGCCAGACGTCGTTCGGAAAGTTGACAACGATTGGCGTGGCCGTGCTGCGCACGACAACCCATCGAAACGGCTCGGTCTTCGAAGGGTTGATTTCCATATGCGGGAGGAAGGCGGGGACATGAATGAAATCGCCCGCACTTGCGCGCGCGACAAATTCTCCTGTTGCGCCCCAGCGGATTTCGCAGACGCCGGAGAGGACGTAGGCGATCGTCTCCTGCTCTCCGTGATGATGAACTCCGGTCCGCGATCCCGGTTCCACCTCAAACATACCGCCCCAGATCGTGGACGGGATGCCCAGCGACGGCGCGATCGCGGCGCGACGTTCGGAGCCCGGCGTCTGCGCAGTTCCGGAGTCGAAATCTTGGGGGCTGACGATGTGGATTGCGGCAGGAGAACTCATGGCATCGGGATCAATTTGAAATCGGTACCCTTGAAGTTAGGTGTGTGCCGGCGCAGAGCCACTAAATTGGGGTTTAGGGAATTCGGTTCGAGTTGAGGCGGGAGGACGAGCGCAGCTTGCAAGTCGAAGGGCTCACCCGGCGGGCATGGTGCTTGGATTTCCATCAAGAGTCCGACGCGGGGCTGCCACCGAATAGCGAGGTCGCCGCTATAGTTAAAGAGCGTTTGATGGAGGAATCCTCGATTTGAGCCGCGCGATTACGCGGCGAGACGATCGGGCGGAGCCATGAACTCCGGACCGATCGGGTCGCTGATCGTTTCCTGCAGAATTTTGTCGATCTCAGCCATCGCCGCGCTGTCGATGCGCCAGCCGATGACATCGGCGATCGGCGAGAGTTGGTCGGCGCGGCGCGCGCCCCACAATCCTATGTTTTGCTCACCGCGATCGAGCACCCAGCGCACCGCGAGATGGATGACCCGTCTGCTGAATCGTTCGTGCGCGAACCGGTCCAGTCTCTCGACCGCAGCGAGATACTGCTCGAACCGCGGCGCAATGAATTTCGGATCGCTCTTGCGCAGGTCGTCTCCCGTAAAGCCGCTCATTGTGGTCATGCTGCCGGACAACAGCCCGCGGCATAGCGAGCCATAGGCAAGCACCGCGATGTCGCGATCGCGGCAGTAGGGAAGAACGTCTTGTTCGATGGCGCGTTCGAACAGGTTGTAAGGCGGCTGGGCAGTGTGCAGAGGCGCCACTTTCCGAAATTCGTCCATCTGGGCGGGGCTGAAATTGCTCACGCCGATGGCGCGGATCTTTCCCGCGCGGTGCAGTTCGCCCATGGCGTCCGCGACTTCCGCGATCGGCGTGTGCGGGTCCGGCCAATGCACCTGATAGAGATCGATGACGTCAGTCTGCAGACGGCGCAGCGAATCTTCCGCTTCCTGGATGATCCGCGCCTTGCGGGCGTTGCGAAATGGTTTGCCGTCCTTCCAGTCGAGCCCCACTTTGGTGGCGATGAACGCACGCTTGCGCCGGCCGTCCAGGGCCAGCGCCTTTCCGACGATCTCTTCCGAGCGTCCGAAGCCGTAGACGGGCGCCGTATCGATCAGGTTGATGCCGCGTTCCAGCGCGGCATGGATGGCGCTGATGGCATCGCTCTCGCTGCTGCCGCCCCACATCCACCCACCGATGGCCCATGTTCCCAGCGCGACGCGCGAAACGCGCATGGTGGTGCGGGGAATATCGACATATTCCATCTCGGCCTGAGGGGACTGGTTGCGGTTCATTGTTGAATTCCTGCATTTTGGTAGCGGCGCGACTAATCGAGCGCGCTAACGCTTTCGATGGCTCTGTGGCCGAGATGATCTCGCTCGCGTGGGAATTCGATTAAAAAAGGTTTTATGTGCAAGCGCCGGTCGACGCGCGCTGCAATCAACCCCGCCACATTCAAAATTTCGGGATTCTAAATCACTTTTTAATTGAGGAGATCGTTGTCGGGAACGATGCTTCTCCGCGCGGCTGTTATCGTTCACTGACGGATGACATTGAATTTTCGGGAGGCGTAAATGGCAGAGAACGGTCCTCGTCATTACATGATCACACGGCGTCGGCTGCTCGGCGCGGCCGCCGCGGGCAGCCTGGCCCTCTCGAAGGCAGGCTGGGCACAAGAAACAGTCGTACTTCCACTACCCGGCGGTCCCGACGCGCGGTCGATCACGACCGACTTTCCCCAGAAAGGGCCGATGATCCTGCAGCGAACCCGACCGCCCTTGCTGGAAACGCCGTTTGAAGTTTTCGACAAGGGCGTCTTCACCCCCAATGATCAATTATATGTGCGCTGGCACTGGGCGGTGATCCCGACCGACATCAATATCGCGAAGTTCGCTCTGACGGTGCATGGCCACGTAAACCAGACATTGTCGCTGTCGTTGAGCGATATCCTTCATGGCTTGCCGAGTGTCGAACTCTCCGCAGTGAATCAGTGCTCCGGCAATTCGCGGGGCTTCTTCCAGCCTCGCGTGCCCGGTGGGGAATGGGCCAACGGCGCCATGGGCAACGCGCGCTGGACCGGTTTTCGTCTGAAGGACGTTCTGGATAGAGCCGGCGTGAAGCCGGGTGCCGTGCAGGTGCGGTTTCGAGGCCTGGACGAGCCGGTCGTGGCGGACGCGCCGCATTTCATGAAGTCACTGGACATCGATCACGCGCGCGATGGCGAAGTGATGATCGCTTATGCCATGAACGGCGAGCAACTGCCTTTGGTGAACGGATTTCCGCTGCGGCTGGTGGTGCCCGGATGGTACGCGACCTATTGGGTCAAAATGCTGACCGACATCGAAGTGCTAAATCAACCAGACACGAATTACTGGACCAAAGTCGCCTACACGATTCCGGACACGCCACACGCCAGCATCAAGCCGGGCGAAACCGGCGTGAAGATGATTCCGATCAACAAAATGGTCCCCCGATCTTTCGTCACGAATATTCCCTCGGGCCAGAAGCTGAAAGCCGCTGCGCCGGCGACGTTGCGTGGAATTGCGTTCGGCGGCGATTGCGGCGTCGCAAAGGTCGATTATTCGATCGATCACGGCCAGAGCTGGCACCAGACGCAACTCGGAAAAGACGAAGGCAAGTATGGGTTTCGGCAGTGGCAGGCCCAATTCACGCCGCCTGCGCGCGGTGCGTATAGCCTTTTGATCCGCTGCACCAATAGCAACGGGGTCGCGCAATCTGACACGCCGAATTGGAATCCGGCCGGGTTCATGCGCAACGTGGTGGAAGCGGTGGACGTCGTCGCCGTTTGACGGAGGATCGCAATGTCTCGCAATTTGCTGCTCGCCGTCATTTTGCTGGGTGCCGCGTCAATGCCGCTTGTCGCGGGCGCCGCCTCAGCTTTCGAACTGAAGCCGGTGAAGGTCGATTTGCCTGATAGCGACAAGATGTTTCCCAGCGGTCCGGGTTCGGACGCGATCAACAACAACTGTCTCGCGTGTCACTCGGCTGACATGGTGTTGAACCAGCCGGAATTGTCGAAGCAAGCCTGGGCATCTGAAGTCAACAAGATGATCAATAACTACAAGGCCCCGGTAGCTCCGGAGGATGTCGGTCCGATCGTTGACTATTTGGCCCGCCTCAAGGGCGCGAAATAAAGGCTCTCTCTC
>JAQGKJ010000356.1 GCA_028290165.1 Bradyrhizobium sp.
GGCGAGGATGCGCCCTTGGTCCAGTTCTTCAGTTCGGTACGAAACAACGCCAGCGCCAGCGCGCCGGCCTCCTGCACGGTATCCCGCAGCAGCGCGGCATCGCGCGCCAAGATCTTGTCGCTCACGCCGCCAGCGCTAACGTCCGCCAATCGTCAATCCCTCGATGCGCACCGTCGGCGCATTGACCCCGTAACGAAATTCCAGGTCGTTGGCCGGCGCCATCGATTTGAAGATCTCCAGCAGATGGCCCGCGATCGTGACTTCACTCACCGCATAGGCGATCTTGCCGTTCTCGATCCAGAAACCGGATGCGCCGCGGCTGTAGTCACCGGTCACGCCATTGACGCCGGATCCGATCAGGTCGGTGACGTAAAATCCGGCTTTGATGTCGGACATCAGCTCGGCCGGCGTCGGCTGGCCTGCTTCGAGATGCAGATTATACGGTCCCGGCGACGGCGAGGAGGATACGCCGCGATGGGCGTGCCCGGTCGTGACCATTCCAAGTTCGCGCGCGGTCGCGCAATCCAAAAGCCACGTTGTCAGCACGCCCTGATCGACGATGGCGAGCTTTTTGACCTTGACGCCCTCGGCGTCGAAGGTCTGCGAGCGCAAGCCGCGCCGGCGCAGCGGATCGTCGATGATGCGAATGTTGCTGGCAAACAATTGCTCGCCGAGACGATCCTTGAGGAAACTGGTCTTGCGCGCGATCGATGCGCCGTTCACCGCGCCCACGAGATGGCCGACCAGCGACCCCGACACCCGGGGGTCGAACACGACAGGCACCTTGCAGGTCTCGACCTTGCGCGGGTTGGCGCGCGCTACCGTGCGCTCGCCTGCCTTGCGGCCGACGGTTTGGGGCGATTCGAGGTCGGAGGCGTGCGGCGCGGTGGTGTAGTCGTAATCGCGCTCCATCGCGGTGCCGTCGCCGACGATCGCGGTCATCGAGATGCCCTGGCTCGAGCGCAGATAAGAGCCGTGGAAGCCGGTGGAGGTCACCAGCACCATGCCGCCGATTCCAGTGGAGGCCGAGGCGCCGCCGGATTTGCTGACGCCCTTGACCGCGAGCGCGGCAGCTTCCGCTTCACAGGCGCGCCGTTCGAGTTCGGAAGTCGAGGGGATCCTGGGGTCGAGCAGATCGAGATCGGGGAAATCGCGCGCCAGCAAGGACGGATCGGCAAGGCCGACATATTTGTCGTCGGGCGCGACGCGCGCCATGGCGACGGCGCGCTCGGCGAGCCGGGCGATGCCGTCGCCGCTGACGTCGTTGGTTGAGACCACCGCCTGGCGCTGTCCGACCAGCACGCGCAGTCCGACGTCGTCGCCTTCGGATCGCTCGGATTCCTCGACGCGCCCGTCGCGCACCTCGACGCCCTGCGAAACGCCGCGCACCGCTACTGCGTCGGCGGCGTCCGCGCCGGCGCGCTTTGCCGCCTCGACCAGACGCTGCGCCAGTGTGGTGAGCGCGGATTGATCGAACAGGCCGGCGGTCGCGGCATCGGATGAAAGCGCGGAAGCTGGGGATGGTGAAGAGATCACGAACAAAATCCCGAGGATTGAGGAAGGGTTGAAGGAGGATCGGAGCAGGCCGGGAGGCCAATCAGCGAGCCCTCCAGATGTGCCCGATTCTCGCGGACTTCAAGCATTTCCCCCGCCAAAAGCCAAAGAATTTCGACAATGCCGCAAGGTCTCGTCAATCATGCGCGCCAAGGTCTTGTCAATCATGCGGACGAATGCACCGCCGGTGACCTCGGATTAACCAGCCTTTTTAAGCCAATCCGGACCGGGCTCGCCTAAGGTCTCGCGTATCGACCGGGAACATAATCCCGGCGGGGAGATAAAGCCGTGAGGCTTCAAACAGCAACAAGCGGGATCAATCCCGCCGGGTCGAGCTGCGCATTGCGGCTCGACCCTCTCTCTTTGCCGGTCAGCTTCGATGCACACGATACCCGTGCCGACGGCGGCGTGCGGCAGATCGAACTTCACCGCGAACGCGTCATTCTGCGTCGTGCCGTTCACGGCATGCAGATGGCGGTCAACGTCCGCGTCCGCGATTTTCTCGGCGTGGCGCTGCGCGGCATCGACGACGCCCAGATGCTGGTGCTGGTGCATCGCGATCCGTCCCTGACGATCCCCTTGTGCGTGAGTTCCGACGCCGACGAGATCGCATCGGCCTGGCAGATGTGGAGCGAGATATTCGCGCTTCCGCAATTGCCGGAAGACAAGGCGCGCGAGCCCACGGCGCGGCGCCGGCGCCACAACGCGATCCGCGCCCGGCGTCCGAAATTTTTGGTGCGGCGACGCGGCGGCGATCTCTTGAACCCCGCGAATGTTCATCAGGGCGAACGCGAGATCATCGCAAGGGATTGAGTTGTCGTCGTAGGGTGGGCAAAGGCGCTATTGCGCCGTGCCCACCGCTTGAGAAATCCAAACGCGCTTCGAGCTAGATGGTGGGCACGCTTCGCTTTGCCCACCCTACATGCCAGCCCGCATCACCGCATCCGCGAGCAGTCCCGCAAACAGCAACAGCCCCGCATCGCGGTTGGATTTGAAAATGCGCAGGCACAGCGCGGGATCGCTGATCTCCAGACGCCGGATCTGCCGGACCAGATGCGCGGCGAACGCGGCAAGTCCGATCCATGCGGAGACGCCGGCACCGGCGAGTATCAGGGCCACGCCGATCAAGACGACCGCCGCTGCGTAAAACGCCATCAGCGCCGGCCGCGTGCGGGCGCCGAACAGCAGCGCGGTGGATTTGATGCCGATCAGCGCGTCGTCCTCGGCGTCCTGATGCGCGTAGATGGTATCGTAGCCGATCACCCAGGCGATCGCGCCGGCATAAAGCGCAACCGCCGTGGCGTCGATCCGCGCTTGCGTCACCGCAAATCCCATCAGCGCGCCCCAGGAGAACGCCAGGCCGAGCACGATCTGCGGCCACCACGTGATCCGCTTCATGAACGGATAGACCGCGACGATGACGAGCGAGGCGATGCCGGTCATGACCGCAAAGCGGTTGAACTGCAGCAGCACGGCAAGCCCGATCAGCGCCTGAATGACCAGGAACACAAAAGCCTGCGGCACGCTCACCTGCCCGGCCGGGATCGGCCGCGACCGCGTCCGCTCGACCCTTGCATCCAGATCGCGGTCGGTGATGTCGTTCCAGGTGCAGCCGGCCCCGCGCATGACGAACGCACCGACGAGAAACAGCGCAAGGATGAGGGGCAACCGGCCGATATGGCCGGTGACGCCGGCGGCCAGTGCCGCCGACCACCAGCACGGTATCAGCAATAGCCAGGACCCGATCGGCCGGTCGAGACGGGAAAGCCGCAAGTAAGGCCGCGACCATGGCGGCGCGCGGGTGTCGACCCAGTTGCCGGTCGCGTCGGCAACGCGGGTCGCCGCGCCGCTCATCTGTGGTCGGTCATCGCGTAAGGACGTTGCCGTTCAGGGTATCGAAGGTGCTGCCGCCCTTCTTCGCGGTGTTGGCCTCCGGCAGCGCCGCCGAAGAGCCCAGCACTTCGCTCAGGCTCGGGCCGGAGGGGCCTTTTTGCTGCTGTTGCTGCGCCACCTGGCAGACCTTTTGCTGCATGGCCTCGGTGTTCTTGTGGCCGGTTTTGAGCTGGTCCGAGATCTGCTGCGGAATCCCGCACTTGGCGGCATGGCTGTCGACATATTTGATCATCTTGATTTCGGACTGGGCGAAACTCCCGATCAGCTTGCAGGCTTCATCGGGGGGCGCATGCCGGTCGCTGGCGACCTTGATCAGCTTGCCGCGCTTCTCCGCCTCTTCGCGCAAGGGCAGGAAACCCTTCATGCACTCCTCGGAGGGACCGGCCGACGGCGATGCCGGACCGCGCTCGAACGCGGTGCCGGTGACGGGCGCCGCGCCGTTCACTGGAAACGAACCGGAGGGAGGGGCACCGAGCGAGGCGGCCGGGGCAGCGCCGTTCACCGGCGGAAACGCCGGATCGTTCTTGATCACGCCTCCCTGATTCGGCAGCGGTGCCGGAAATGCGCCTTGCGCAAAGGCCTGCCCGGCGTGGACCGAAACCACGGCCACGGTAAGCGGCACAATCAAGCGGCGGATCATCAAAGCTGTTCCTCCGGCAAGGTCCAATAGCCCCCAACGTCTTCCCGATAGAAGCGCGATCTCGACCGGGGCTTTTTACGATTCCTGCCGCCTCTTAACAACCCGTGGAATTTGGCAACAGCGCGGCGTAGCGCCGCGCCGAGAGGCCAATTATTGCGTTAATTCTACTCCTTTGGGCTAAAAGGCAACGGGAATTGGAACGTCGGCGATGCCTCAACGCGATTTTGATAAGCCCCGGCTGTTTGTCGATGCCCGGCTGGCCGCGGGCGAAACGGTCGCGCTGGAGCGCAACCAAAGCAATTACCTCGGCAATGTGCTGAGGCTTTCCGGGGGCGACAGCATCCTGGCGTTCAATGGTCGCGACGGCGAATGGCAGGCGTCGATCGCGGGCCGCAAACGGCCGGACACTCTCAATATCGTCGCGCAGACCCGCCCGCAGGACCGCCTGCCCGACCTCGCTTACGTCTTTGCGCCGCTGAAACATGCCCGACTCGATTACATGGTGCAGAAGGCAGTCGAGATGGGGGCCGCATCGCTGCAGCCGGTTTTGACCCGCTTCACCCAGGTCTCAAGGGTCAATGGCGAGCGGATGCGCGCCAACGTCATCGAGGCCGCCGAGCAATGCGGCATCCTCAGCCTTGCTACCGTCGCCGAGCCGGTGCCGCTCGACCGCTATGTGAGGGAGCGCAAGGGCCAGCGCCTGCTGGTATTCTGCGACGAGGCCGCGGATACCGCAAATCCGCTGCAAGCGCTCCAGGGCGGCCTGACGGCCTCGGACGGGATCGACATCCTGATCGGCCCTGAAGGCGGATTTGCCGAGGAGGAGCGCGCCGTCGTGCTGCGGCAGCCGCGAACCCTGAGGCTGTCTTTGGGCCCCCGGATCCTGCGCGCCGACACCGCTGGTGTGGCGGCACTGGCGCTGGTGCAGGCGGCGCTGGGCGACTGGGGCGGAACCGGCCGGTGATCCCGGCCATTTTAGCCGATCCATTAAGCCACTTGGCCGATCCCTGTCGAAACCCGCCCCCAGCCATGCTAAGGGCTGCGCCCTGACCTCTGGAACCCGCTTTTCGGGATATTTGGGCTTCGAGATGACCCTGACCGCCGCCTCTCGCGCGACCGGATCCGACGCATGGGCGGATGGCCTGCTATTGTCGTTTGCGCAGGCCGGCTACGTCAGGGCCGAACCGGCTATCCTGCAGCCGGCCGAGCCGTTTCTCGATCTCTCGGGCGAGGACATCCGGAAAAGCCTCTATCTGACCACCGATGCCAGCGGCGAGGAGCTGTGCCTGCGGCCCGATCTCACCATTCCGGTGGCGCGGGATTATCTCGCCTCCAGCGGCGCCGGCCAGCCGGCGGGCTTCAGCTATCTCGGGCCGGTGTTTCGCTATCGCGGCGGCCGGGGAAGCGAATTCCTGCAGGCCGGCATCGAATCCTTCGGACGGCAGGACCGCGCCGCGGCCGATGCCGAGATGCTCGCGCTGGCACTGGAAGCGACCCGCGCGTTCGGCCTGGCGGACGTCGAAATCCGCACCGGCGACGTGGCGCTGTTCAATGCGCTGATCGATGCACTCGATCTCTATCCGGTCTGGCGGCGGCGGCTGATCAAGGATTTCAACCGCAAGATCTCTCTCGAGCAGGATCTCGAGCGGCTCACGCTCGCAACCGGAACGAGCCGCAACGAATATGAAGGTGTGCTCGCAGCGTTAGCGGGTTCCGACCGCAAGGCGGCGCTGGCGCTGGTAACTGATCTGATGTCGATTGCCGGCACCACCAATGTCGGCGGGCGCTCGGTCTCTGAAATCGCCGATCGCTTCCTCGAACAATCGACCCTGAAAGGCGGCGCCCTGCCGCGCGATGCGCTGAAGACGATCAAGCGCTTCCTTGCGATCGCAGGCGACCCTGGCGATGCCATCGCGCAACTGCGGGCGCTGGCCACTGACGCGAAACTCAACATCTCGGCGGCGATCGATCAGTTCGAAGCTCGCGCGGGCTTCATGGCGGCGCGCGGCATCGATACCCGCATGACACGCTTCTCCACCTCGTTCGGGCGCGGCCTCGATTATTACACCGGCTTCGAGTTCGAGCTGCATGCCAAGGGCGACGGCGTCGAACCGCTGGTGGCGGGCGGGCGCTATGACGGATTGATGACGCAGCTTGGCGCGCCCGCTCCCATCCCCGCGGTCGGGTTTTCGATCTGGGTCGAAGCCCTGACCCGGCTGGGCCAAAAGCCTGCCGCAGGCGGGAGGGCGTGATGACGACGCCATTCGTTCTCGCGGTTCCCTCCAAGGGCCGCCTGCAGGAAAACGCGGAAGCCTTCTTCACGCGAGCCGGACTTGCCTTGGCAAAACCGCGCGGCGCCCGCGACTATCGCGGCACCATTAGCGGGCTCGACAATGTCGAGATCGCCTATCTCTCGGCGAGCGAAATCGCCTGGCAACTGGCGCGCGGAATGCTGCATCTCGGCGTCACCGGCGAGGATCTGGTGCGCGAAAGCATTGCCGACGCCGACAAGCGCGTGCTGTTGATCGACAATCTGGGTTTTGGCAGCGCCAACGTCGTGGTCGCGGTGCCACAGGCCTGGATCGACGTCCGCACCATGGCCGACCTCGACGATGTCACCACCGGCTTCCGCGCGCAGCATAACCGGCGGATGCGGGTGGCGACCAAATACATCAACCTGACCCGGACATTCTTTGCCGCCCACGGCGTCGTCGACTACCGCATCGTCGAGAGCGCGGGCGCGACCGAAGGCGCGCCGGCGGTGGGGACGGCCGAGATGATCGTCGATATCACGACGACGGGCGCGACCCTTGCCGCCAACGGCCTCAAGGTGCTCGATGACGGGGTGATCCTGCGCAGCCACGCCAACCTCGTGGCGTCAAAGGACGCCGACTGGTCGGACGAGGCGCGCGAGACCGCGCGCGTTATCCTGGATCACATCGCAGCGCGCGCCCGCGCCAGCAAGTACCGGGAAGTGCGCACACGCTTCAAGGGGTGCGACGCTGCGCTGCTGGCGGAAGCCCATAATCGCTTCGGCGTGGTTTCGCCGTTCGGCGGGCCGACCTCTTCCGGAATGGTTACGCTGCACTGCCCGCCGGCGCAGCTTTACGCGCTCGGCAGCTTTCTGCGCGCACACGGCGCAGAAACGGTGTCGGTGGCCTCTCTCGACTATGTGCTCGACCGCGACAATCCGCTGTTCGCCAGGCTTGAGGCATTCCTGCGACAGTGAAGCGCATGTCTGTTCATCGTTGCGACAGCTAGCAACGCGTAGCATAAGCTGTCATTTGGGCAGCCTGGAACCTGATTAATGATGATGTTGGGTAGCGACGTCTCCAGTTTGTCGACCACTGCGGCCAATGCTGCGGCGCAAGGGATGTCGGTCGTCGTGCCCGTCTATAACGAGGCTGCCGGGTTGGCGTTGCTGCACGCGCGGCTTGGCGAATTGGCAAGAACGCTGAAGGACCGTTACCGCCTCGCCTGCGAGGTGGTCTATGTCGACGACGGCAGCACCGATGCCACGCTTTCCATCGCGCGCTCGCTAGCCGCCGATGCGCTCGATGTTCAGGTGGTGTCGCTGTCGCGCAATTTCGGCAAGGAAGCCGCCCTGATGGCGGGATTGGACCATGCCCGGCGCGGCGCGGTGCTGTTCATGGACGGCGATGGCCAGCATCCGCCTGATCTCGTCGAGAAGCTGGTCGGCCACTGGATCGATGGCGGCTATGACGTGGTCTATACCGCCAAGGCGCATCGCGACAATGAATCGTTCTTGCGGCGGCTGGCCGTGCACGGCTTCTACGCGCTGATCAATTGGGGCGCCCGGCAGAAGATACCCGAAGACGCCGGCGACTTCCGGCTGCTGTCGCCGCGCGCGGCCGCCGCGCTGCGGCAGCTTCCCGAGCGCAACCGTTTCTTCAAGGGGCTCGCAAGCTGGATCGGTTTCCGCCAGATCCGCGTCGACTACGAACCCGCCGCCCGCGCCCACGGCATCACCACGTTTAGCCCCGGCCGGCTGGTCGGGCTTTCGATCGAAGGCCTGACGTCTTTCTCGGTGGCGCCGCTGCGCTTTGCGAGCCTGCTCGGCGTCCTGCTCGCCACCGGGGCTTTCCTGTTCGGGCTTTCGATATTGTGGGAAACCTTTACGACCGGAAAATCGGTTCCCGGCTATCCCTCGCTGGTGGTCGGCCTGATGACCATCGGCGGCGTGCAGCTCATCATGATCGGCATTGTCGGCGAATACATCGGAAAGATCCTTTCCGAATTGAAGGCACGGCCGATCTATTTCGTGGCCGAGCACAGCGAAAAGCGCGTCGAGACGGAGACGGCTGCCAGCGCCAGCGAACGGACCGCGGCCGAATGAATGACGCCGCGCCGCAACGCCGGATCTGGCTGTGCGCCGACGACTATGGCCTAAGCCCCGGCGTCAACCGCGCCATTCGCGACCTGATCGGGCGCGGCCGTCTCAATGCCACATCGGTGATGGTCGTCGGACCTGCGGTCGGCCGCGACGAAGTCAGCGCGCTCAAAACCGTGGCCGCAGGCAGTCCGCGTTGCGGGATCGGCCTGCATGTTACGTTGACGGCGCCGTTTCGCCCCCTGACCATGCATTTCAAGCCGATCGACGGCGGCATGTTCTTAGCCTTTCAAAAGCTGCTGCGCGCGGGCCTTTTGCGGCGGCTCGATCCTGAGCTCATCCGCGCGGAGCTGATGGTGCAGCTTTCGGCTTTCCAGGAAATGTTCGGCCGCCCGCCTGATTTCGTCGACGGCCACCAGCATGCGCAACTGTTTCCAGGGGTACGCGACGCGTTTCTGGCGGCCGTGAAAGACGCCGCACCCAACGCCTGGGTCCGCCAAGGCGGACGCAATCAGCCGCTGGCGCGGCGGCTCGGCACGCCCAAGGCGCTGTTTCTCGATGTCTTGAGCGCGCAATTTCGCACGCGCGCCGCACGCGCCGACATCGCCTTCAATCCCGGCTTCGCCGGCGCGTATGATTTTTCGCAACAGCCGGATTTCAGCGCACTGATGCGGCAATTTCTCGATGGGCTGCCGCAGGATGGCGTCATCATGTGTCATCCCGGCTTCGTCGACGAAACCCTTGCCAGCCTCGACCCGCTGACCACCCAGCGCGAACATGAACACGCTTTTCTGGGCGGCGAGCATTTTCCGCGCCTTTTGGCGGCAAACAAAGTTACATTGGGCTGATATCTGTCAAAGCCCCCTCGGGCGTCTTGTCGCATAAATTTTATTTCGCCCGGCACTACCTGCGACACAAAGCGCCCCTACATTTCGTGGGCGCTTCGAAGCGAGGGAGAGAATCCATGACACCGCAAGAACGCCAGATGATCGACGACCTTTTCGACCGCCTCTCCAAGTTGGAGGGCGCGCCGCGCGATCCGGACGCTGTCGCGGCCATTGCGCAAGGTTTGCGTCAAGCGCCCAACGCGGTCTACGCGCTGGTGCAGACCGTCCTGCTGCAGGATGAGGCATTAAGGCGCGCCAACAGCCGCATCCAGGAACTGGAAGCTGCGGGCACGGGCGAACAACGCCAGTCCGGCGGGTTCCTCGATTCGATGCGCGGCGCAATATTTGGGCAAGGGCAAGCGCAACAAGGGCAAGAGCAGCCGCGTGGCTCGGTGCCGAACGTCCGGCCGCCCGAGCCTCCCGGCCGCCCGGTCTGGAACAGCGGCCAGGTCACGCAGCAGTCGCAATCGCCGGGACAGTATAATCAGGCCCCCTACGGTCAGCCCTCGTACGGTCAACCCTCGTATGGTCAGCCCTATGGCGCGCCGCAGGCGCCGATGGGCGGCGGCAGCTCATTTCTGGGCACCGCAGCCGCCACGGCGGCCGGAATGGTCGGGGGGTCGCTGCTGCTCGGCAGCATCCGCTCGATGATGGGCGGCAGCCACCAGGGTTTCGGCGATGCCACAGCCCTTGGCGATCGAGCCACCAGCCAAACGCCGTTGAGCGATCAATCGAACAGCGATCTCGCACGCGACGCCGGGATCAACGACATCGGCTCGTCCGGTAATCGAGCCGACGACAATTCGCGCGCCGGATTGTTCGATACCGCATCGAATGATGATCAGGCATCGAATGATGATCAGGCATCGAACGATGATGGCGACGATCACGACGACATGGATCTGGATTCCGACGACGTCGGCGACGACAACGACAGCGACTACGCCTGAACGGTTGCCAACGCGCGAACGTAAAACGGCCGCCCAGGCGGCCGTTTTAGTTTCCGGTTTTAAGATAATCAGATGACGACGACCCGTGCGCCGACATTGACGCGGCCGTAGAGATCGATCACATCCTCATTGCGCATCCGGATGCAGCCGGACGAGACGTTGGTGCCGATCGTCCACGGTTCGTTGGACCCGTGAATGCGATAGAGCGACGATCCCAGATACATCGCGCGGGCGCCGAGCGGGTTCTGCGGACCGCCTTCCATGTGCCGAGGCAGATCGGGGCGCCGCACCAGCATTTCCGCCGGCGGCGTCCAGTCCGGCCATTCCTTCTTCGCCGAGATCTGCTTGACGCCCGACCAGGTGAATCCGGGGCGGCCTACGCCGATGCCATAGCGCACCGCTCTGCCATTCTCCTGCACCAGGTACAGAAACTTGTTGGGTGTATCGACGACAATGGTGCCGGCGCCCTCCTTGCCGTGATAGTCGACAAGTTGCTTTTCGAATTTCGGATCGAACGCGCGATGCGCAGGGTCGCTAGCCTCATCCTGCTGGCGCAGCGTCTGCTGCGGGTCCATCTGCGGCAACAGCTGGGGGCGCTGCTCGTAGGACGGCAGTTGTTGATAGGCGGGTTGCTGCTGATAGCGGCCGCCTTGAGACGGTCCGTCACCGAACAGGAACTGGATGAACCCGCCACCCATATTGGAGCGTTCGGCGTAAGCCGTCCGCACCGGCGCCACGGGCCGCTGCGCGCCCTGTTCGGCGTAGATCACGGTGGGTTCGGAGAGCGGTGCGGCTTCGATCGCCGAGGCTTGCTGAAGTCCGGCGCCTAGACATGCGCCGGCAAGTAGCGCAACAGACATGCATTTGAACATCGACGTACTCTGTACTGTTTCGTCTTGTTGAAACTGTTCTTGGGGAGCGCTCGTTTCGAGTGCCCTTGCACGCCACCAGCTAAAATCAAAACCGCATCGGTTTGGTAAACAGAATCGCCTTTTCGATTCACCACGTCGCCAATTGCGCGCGGTTTTATCCAGTAGCGTTTATTTTCGATGAACGGCGCCGCCGCATGGTTAATCGTTAGTATGTGTCCGCGACCCCGCGCGCCTTGCGACAGTTCCTGGCGTGAACCCGATGTTAAATCGCATCGGCGTAAAACCTGACGAGTGAAGGTCCAAGGGAAATCTCATGCCGGTTCATCGCAGACGTTTTCGTATCGAAGAAGCCTTGGGCGGCGACGAGCCGATGCCCGCGGCCGGCGACGGCGACATCGGTCCCCTGCACCGCGAGATCATGACCGAACTGCGCGCGCTGCGCGCCCAGATGGCCGGCGGCCACAGCGCGGCAACGGAAACGATCGGCGAGTCGGTCATGCGCGAAGCCGCCGACGCAAATGTGTTGCTTGAAACCTATCGCGCCCAGATCGAGCAATGCGAGAAGCTAAAAGTGGAGATCGATCTGATCTACGACGCCATTAACCGCACCAAACGTGAAATCGCGGTACTGCATGGCAAGAGTTTCGATGGCAATGAAATGGCCAAGGTCAATGGCGAGCTTGGCGCCGTGGTCGGCGGCACCGAACAGGCGACCCAGCAAATTCTGGAAGCCGCCGAGGCGATCGATAATGCGTCGAGCGCGCTCGGCAAGGTGACCTCGCCGGATCAACAAAAGATCCTGAGCGAGGAAATCCAGGAGCGCGTGGTTTCGATCTACGAGGCCTGCAATTTCCAGGACCTGACCGGTCAGCGCATCAGCAAGGTGATGACCACGATGAAATTCATCGAAAACCACATCACCGTCATGATGGATATCTGGGGTGGCGTCGATGCGATCAAGGCCCACGCGCCTGCCCATGTCGACGACCGCGAGGGCGCCGCCCGGCTGTTGAACGGTCCGAAGATGGAAGGCGACGCCGGTCATGCGTCGCAGAACGACATCGACGCGCTGTTCGACTGAGGTTTGACCGCCAGATCACACGCAAAACGCCGGCTAGATGCCGGCGTGTTTGTTTTGGGCCGTTAAGAGCACCAATTGCCGCAACTCACGCCCGCGGCGCGCAGCGGACGTAGACCATGTTGCCGTAACGGGTCGCGGCATCCTTGTCGGTGAAGCGGGTGATCAGGACGCGTCCGTCGAAGGAGACGATCTCGCGATCCTGTTCGCCAGGGGTCGGTCCCGGCGGGCCGATATAGTTCTTGCCGCCCGGGCTGCCCTTGAGGCGCAGCTCCTGCGGGGTCGCCTGGTCGGCCAGATGCATGACCACGCCGCCCGAAGTACCGGCGCCGATCACATAAGGCTGTTTGCACTGCGACCGCGCTGCCGCTTCGGTGCGGGCGCGATCGGCGGGATTCTGGAACGATGCCAGGCCCCAGCGGCCGACGATCTCGTCCGGGCGGATGGTTGCCGGCATTTCGGGCGCCACGCCGGGCTCCGGGGCCGGGGTCGGCGATGAGGAGGAGAATGACGGCAGGTTCATGCTGCTGCACGCGCCCAGGAATATCGTGAGCGCAGAGGCGATCCCCAGATTGCCAATCGCGCGCGCGTTAAGTGACCTCACCATAGAACATTCCCCCGGCAAAATTCGTGGCCGCACCCGTCCCGCAACCAAGCGTAAAACTGCTGTCGGAGCAATG
>JAQGKJ010000378.1 GCA_028290165.1 Bradyrhizobium sp.
GATTCATCGGTCTGGGGTTGATGGGGACGGCCATGTCGTTGCGGCTCCTCGAAAAGGGCTGGGCCGTCAACGTCTGGAATCTGGAGCCGGAGCGTATCGGCCCGGTAGCCGATGCCGGTGCGGTCCAGAAGACGTCGCCGGCCGACGTCACCCGCGACAGCGATATCGTTCTGATGTGCGTTCTGCACACCCAGGCGGTGGAGCAATGCGTGTTCGGCCCGGACGGCATCGCTGCGATGGCTTCCGCAAGCAAGATCCTGATCGATCACTCGACCATCGATCCCGTCAGAAGCCGCCAATTCGCCGCACGCCTGGACGCCGAGACCGGCATGACGTGGATCGACGCGCCGGTTTCGGGCGGGCCGGGCGCCGCGCGTCAGGGCACGCTTACGGTGATGGCAGGCGGCAACGCCGAAAGAATTTCCGCGGTGGAGGCCGTGATGGCGGATCTGGCCGCGAACTTCACGCATGTCGGCGCCTCCGGCGCGGGCCAGGCGGCAAAGGTCATCAACCAGGCCATCGTCGGCACCATCTATGTATTAATGGCAGAAGCCGTGATGCTGGCGGAGGCGGCAGGGATAGATGCGGCGAAGCTGCCGCGCTGCCTTGCCGGCGGACATGCCGACGGCACCTTGCTGCAGCAGCTCTACCCCCGCATGCAGGCCCGCTCCTTCGATCCGCCGCTGGCCTATGCCCGCCAGTTGCTCA
This sequence comes from Bradyrhizobium sp., assembly GCA_028290165.1. Next base: position 709 of record JAQGKJ010000378.1, read on the forward strand.
AGGACATGCTGGCCGTGCAGTCGGAGATCGGCAGGTTCGGATTAGACCTTCCGCTGATCGAGCGGGCGGTCGAGCAGCATCAGGCCCATGTCGCCGGCGGCAACGAAATGGCCGACCCCGCGTCGATCGTGCGTCTCTACGAGGACAAACCAACCAAGAACCGAACAGGGAGAGCGCAATGAACATCATAAGGATGAGACGTGTTGGGATCATGGCGGCATTCGCGGCCATTCTGATTCTTGCGGCTGGCGCATCGTCGAGAGCCGACGGCCTCGACGATATCAAGGCCGCCAAGAAGCTTCGCGTGGCCATCGACCTCGGACTGCCGCCCTACGGGATGACCGATGACAAGATGCAGCCGACCGGCTCGGACGTCGAGACTGGAAGGCTGCTGGCGAAAGATCTCGGCGTGGAGTTCGAATTGGTCCCGACCACCGGAGCCTCGCGCATCCCTTCCTTGCAAACCGGAAAAGCCGACGTCGTGATCTCGACCCTGTCGGTCACCCCCGAACGCGCCAAGGTCATCGACTTCTCGCCGGCCTACGCACCGCTGCGGACGGTGGTTGCGGGCGTTAAGAGCATCAGTGTCAAGAGCCTTGCAGATCTGGACGGCAAAACGGTAGGCACCACGCGCGGAACCACCCACGATACCTACCTTTCGCAAAATGCCAAGAACTCCAAAATCGTCCGCTACGAGGACGATGCGACCACGGCGCAAGCATTCGTCAGCGGACAGGTCGATCTGTTCACCACAGCGGAATTACTGCTGGCGCCGATCGCGGCGAGGAATCCGAACCGCCAGCTCGAACTAAAATTCGTGCTCGAGACGTTCAAGCTCGCTATTGGGGTCAAGCAGGGTGAACCGCGGCTGCTGCAGACCGTGTCGGATTGGGTGAAGACCAATCTCAAGAACGGGAAGCTGAACGAAATCTACAGGAAATACCATGGTAGCGATCTGCCCGATGTCATTCTCAAGGATGGCGTCTGAGCCATCCAGCCGGACACGAACGTAGGGGAGAGTATCATGATTGCATTTCGTATCGTTTCCGCAGCCGCGCTGACCTTCCTGGGGCTGGCATTTGCCGGCACGGCGTCGCGCGCCGATACGCTCAGCGATATCAGGCAGGCAAAGAAGATCCGGATCTCGATCGATCTCACCAACTCTCCCTACGGCCGGGTAGACGACAAATTGCAACCCTCGGGTTCCGACGTCGATATCGCCAAACAACTCGCAAAGGACATGGGCGTGGAATTCGAGATCATCCCCACCACCGGATCGTCCCGCATTCCGCTGCTGCAGAGCGGCAAGGCGGATATGGTTATCTCCTCGCTGTCGATCACGCCCGAACGCGCCAAGGCCGTCGATTTCTCGATTCCCTACGCGGATCTGCTTTCCGTGGTCGCCGGTCCGAAGAATGTCGACGTGAAGAGCCTGCAGGATCTCGATGGCAAGAAGGTCGCGGTGACCCGTGGAACGACGCAGGACACCGATCTCACCCAGCGCGCCAAGAACACCCAAATCGTCAGGTACGAGGACGACGCCACGCTGGCATTGGCGGTGGCCTCGGGCCAGGCCGACCTGTTCGCAACCGGCCGGGCCCAGGTCGTCGTCATTAACAACAAGAACCCGGCCCGCGAGCTCGAGCCGAAGATCACCTTGCAGACGTTCCTGCTCGCGATCGGCGTGCGCAAGGGGGATGCGGAACTGCTGGCCTGGGTAAACAACTGGGTCAAGGCTAACCTGAAGAACGGCAAGCTCAACGCCATCAACAAGGCCTATCACGGTGTCGATCTTTCGCCCGATGTCCTCAAACTGGGCGTCGATTGACACGTGCCTCGTGCCGCCATGAGCCGCCCGCGTGCAATCGTCGATGCGCATCACCACGTCTGGGACCCGGATGTCAATTATTATCCGTGGTTGCGCGACAAGCCGGTCGACGGATTCCGTTATGGCGACTATAGCGCCATCAAACGCCGCTATCTGGTATCCGACTATCTCACCGACGCCCGCCACTGGCAGGTGGCCGGGACGGTTTACGTCGAGGCGGAATGGGATCCCACCGATCCGACTGGCGAGATGGATTTCATTGCCGGCCTGCGCCGCACCAGTGGATATCCATCCGTTGCGGTCGGACAGATTAGGCTCGACGAGGGCGCGGCTGAAGCAACGCTCGAGAAGTTCGCGGACCACGATTTCGTTCGCAGCGTGCGGCAAAAGCCGCGCGCCAATGCGTCGCCTTCGGACGGAGCCGCCGGCGGCATGACCGACGGAAGATGGCGCGAGGGTTTCGCTGCACTCCGGAAGCATGAATTGCGCTTCGATCTGCAGACGCCGTGGTGGCATCTTCACGAGGCGGCCGATCTCGCCCGCGATTTTCCCGACACACAGATCATCATCAATCACGCCGGTCTGCCGGCGGATCGTGGCGAAGCCGGGCTTTCCGCCTGGCGCGCGGCGATGGCGCGCGTCGCAGGGTGTCCCAACGTTGCCGTCAAGATTTCCGGCATCGGCACGCCCGGGCTGCCCTGGACAGTGGACCGGAACCGAGGTGTCGTGCTGACCGTCATCGATCTCTTTGGCATCGAACGCTGCATGTTCGGCAGCAATTTTCCGGTCGACAACCTGTGCGCGCGTTTCGATGAGATATATGAGGGCTTCGATGCCATCACGGCAAACTTCTCGACCGATGACCGCTGGCGACTGTTTCACGACAACGCGGTCCGGATTTATGCGATTCCGCCGGCATGGTTGCATCATGCGCCGTGACCGATTTTCGCGCTATCCCAACGGGGCGCCCACAGGCCGCGGCCAGCGCTCGATCCGGATTCGCGCATGAGCTACCGTTTCGACTTCTCGTTCCTTGCCGAACGCTGGCCGGCGTTTCTGGAGGGAGCGTGGCTGACGATCCAGCTTACGGTGGTGTCGATAGCACTGGGATTTGTGCTGGGGACGCTGTGCGCGGTGCTGCGTGTCTATGGCGGTGGTGTGGTGCGCCGCCTGATCGGCGCCTATGTCGAAATGATCCGCAACACGCCCTTGCTGGTCCAGATCTTCATCGTCTATTTCGGTCTCGCCAGCCTTGGCCTGAAGCTCGGCGCCGAGCTGTCAGCCATCATCGCGCTGGTGATCAATGTTGGCGCCTACACTACCGAGATCATGCGCGCCGGGATCGAATCGACCGGGAAAACCCAATTGGAGGCCGCTGACTGCCTCGGGTTGACCCGGCTGCAGACTATCCTGCACATCGTGCTGTTGCCCGCGATGGAACGCGTCTATCCGGCGCTGAGCAGCCAGTTCGTGCTCTTGATGCTGGCATCGAGCGTGACTTCGCAAATTTCGGCGGAGGAATTGACCGCGGTCGCCAACGTCATTCAGTCGGACACCTATCGCAGCTTCGAGGTCTATGTCGTGGTCGCGGTGGTCTATCTGGCTCTGTCCGCCCTGTATCGCTTCGGCTTCTGGCTGATCGGCCGCCTGCTGTTCGTCCGTCGTCGCAAGCTTGGCACCGCGATATGAGGGCCGCGCCTTGAACCAGTTCACCTCCGTTCATGTCATCTATTTGCTGGAGGCCGCGCGCTGGACCCTGCTGCTGTCGCTGATTGCGCTGATCGGCGGCGGCGTCCTCGGCCTCGGGC
>JAQGKJ010000402.1 GCA_028290165.1 Bradyrhizobium sp.
CCGGTGCCGCGCGAACACGTGCTGACCAAGACGTTCTATCTGCTGCGTGATTTTCCCGGCCGATTCAACACCGGCCAGACCTGGGTCGAGACGTTGCCGCGCGATGAGGACGACGACGCCGCGTCGCACCCGGCCCGCGGCGGCGACGGCGTCTCGCCGATCATCATCACTTCCAACGATCTTGCCGGCGCCTGGGCGCTGCGCCCGGACGGCCAGCCCATGCTGCCGCTCACGCCGGGCGAGCCGCGGCAGCGCGAATTCGCGTTCCGTGCCGGCGTCAACATCGTGATGTACACGCTGACCGGAAACTACAAGGCCGACCAGGTGCATGCGCCGGCGCTGATCGAACGGCTCGGGCAATGATCGCCGCCGTCACCCTGAGGTGCGAGCGAAGCGAGCCTCGAAGGATGGCCTCGATCGCAAACAACACATCCTTCGAGGCGCGCCGCAAGTGCGACGCGCACCTCCAAGACGAACGCAATTGCGTTCGCTCGGGGATGACGCCAACTTTGCTGGATAACTAAATGCAATACGGTATCGCGTTTACTCCGCTGGTTCCCTCACTGGTGCTTTGGCTCGGTCTCGCCGCCATCGTTGCGATCGCGGCGTTGCTGCTGCTCGGCCGGGCGCGCGGCGCCGCGGTGCGCGTCACTGCGCTGGCGCTCATCCTGCTGGCGCTTGCCAACCCGTCATTCACCCGCGAAGACCGCGAGCAGTTGTCGTCGGTCGCCGCGGTCGTGATCGACAAGAGCCCCAGCCAGAATTTCGGCCAGCGCACCGCCGAAACCGAGAAGGCCAAGGAGGCCCTCGTCGACAGCCTCAAGAAGATCAAGGGGCTCGAGGTGCGCGTGGTCGAAGCCGGCCAGGCCGACGGCGAGACCGATGGCACCAAACTATTTGGCGCGCTGTCGTCGGCGCTGTCGGACGTTCCCGTCGATCGCGTCGCCGGCGCCTTCCTGATCACCGACGGGCGGGTCCATGACATTCCTGCCAACGCGGCGGGGCTCGGATTTCAGGCCCCTGTGCATGCGCTGATCACCGGCCGCAAGAACGAGCGCGACCGTCGTATCGCGATTTCGGCAGCGCCACGTTTCGGCATCGTCGGACAGACCCAGACCATCACCTACCGGCTCGACGATCAGGGTGTCACCGGCGACCGCGCCAAGGTCGTGGTGCGCCGTGACGGCGAGGTGATCAACGAACGCACGGTTGCGAGCGGCCAGACCGTCAATGTCGATGTCGATATCAAGCATGCCGGGCCGAACATCGTTGAGATCGAGGCGTCTCCGCTCGAGAATGAACTGACGCCGGTCAATAACCGCGCGGTGGTCGCGATCGACGGTGTGCGCGACAAATTGCGCGTGCTTTTGGTCTCGGGCGAGCCGCATTCCGGCGAACGCACCTGGCGCAACCTCTTGAAGTCCGATGCCAGCGTCGATCTCGTGCATTTCACGATTCTGCGTCCACCGGAGAAACAGGACGGCACGCCGATCAACGAATTGTCCTTGATCGCGTTTCCGACCCGCGAATTGTTTCAGCAGAAGATCAACGAATTCCAGCTGATCATCTTCGACCGCTACGCTCGCCAGGGCGTGCTGCCGATCGCCTATTTCGACAATATCGCCCGCTACGTCCGCGCCGGCGGCGCGGTGCTGGTGTCGGCGGGTCCCGATTACGCCTCGACCACCAGCATCTGGCGCACGCCGCTGGATTCGGTACTGCCGGCAGAACCCGTGGGCGTCACCGAGAAGCCGTTTTACGCGCATTTGAGCGACGCCGGCAAACGCCATCCGGTCACGCGCGGACTGGAAGGCTCCGCCGCCGAGCCGCCGCACTGGAGCCGGTTCTTCCGCACCGTCGAGACGCGCAACGCGACCAGCCCTCCGGTGATGACCGGCGCTGACGGCAAGCCGCTGCTGCTGCTGTCGCGATTTGGCGAGGGCCGCGTCGCGTTGCTGCTGACGGATCATATCTGGCTGTGGGCGCGCGGCTATGAGGGTGGCGGCCCGCATCTCGATTTGTTGCGGCGCATGTCGCATTGGCTGATGAAGCAGCCGGACCTCGATGAAGAAGCGTTGCGGCTGCAGGTCCAGGGCCACGATCTGGTGGTGCAGCGTCAGACCATGGCGGACAGCGTTGCGCCGGTGACGGTAACGTCGCCATCGGGCGCCACGCGCGAACTGACGTTGACCTCCAACGAACCCGTGACATGGAGCTCGACGATCCCCGCCGGCGAACTCGGCCTGTGGCAGGCAACCGATGGCACGCTGAAAGCCCTGATCAATGTCGGCCCGACCAACCCGAAGGAATTTTCGGAAGTGACCTCGACAACCGACATGCTGAAACCGCTGGCGCAGGCCACCGGCGGCGACGCAAGGCGCGTCGTGGACGGTTCGAGCATCGACCTTCCGCGCATCGTCCCGGTGCGTGCATCGAGCATATTCCGCGGTGACGGCTGGATGGGCGTGAAGATGCGCGATGCCAGCGTGGTGCGAGGCGTCGGCGTGCTGCCGATGTTCGCCGGCCTGATCGGCCTGCTGCTGCTGCTCGGCGCGTTCGCCGCCACCTGGCTGCGCGAGGGACGCTGAACGGGGCTCTCTGTTTTGACGCGTTTTCCTCACGCGAACCGGTATCCACTTCGCTCGAAAACGCGCTATCGCGCCATGCTCCAGTCCGGTCGAACGGCGCCGGAGACATCGGTGAAGGCGCCATCGACGAGTTCAGCCACCAGCACACGCTTGTAGTCCACCGGTCCCGGCATGCTCGCCCGTCCCTTGGGAACGGCCTTGAAGCCGACGTGGCTGTAATAGGCCTCATCCCCGACCAGCAGCACCAGGCGATGTCCCCTTGTTTTGGCCTCCTTCAGGGCGCGGTCCAATAGCGCGCGGCCGATGCCGCGGCCACGAAACGGAGGCTCGACCGTCAGCGGCCCCAGCAGCAAGGTTTTGGTATCGCCGATGCAAATCGGCAATTGACGAACCGAGCCGACCAGCAGCGTGCCGATCCGGGCGGTGAACGACAGATCGAGCAGGTGATCGACATGCTCGCGAAGCCGATAGGCGCTGAGCACGAAGCGTCCGGGCCCGAATGTGCGCTCGTGCAGCCGCTCGATCGCCTGCGCGTCGCCGACGGTTTCGGCCAGTATGGTGAGAGAAAGGTCGGTCATGGATACGCGCGGGATAGCATCTGGCGGAGGCGCGGTCCATTGCCCGGTTTCGCCAACAGCCTGTCAGTTGCTGTTGATCGCGGGCTGGGACAGATAGGCCAGGAGCTTCATCTCGCGGCGGCCGCGCGTCACCGTATCGAGCACCAGCCCTGACGACACCGACAGCATGGCCAGGATCATCAGGCCCATCGACAGAACCGCAGTCGGCAGGCGCGGAACGACGCCTTGCTCGAGATAGGTGATGACGATAGGTATCGCGAGGCCGATCGAAACCAGCGTCAGGAAGATTCCGATTGCCGTGAAAAACCGCAGGGGTTTTTCCGACCGGTAAAGTCTCAAGATGGTGCCGAGGATCCGAAAACCATCGCTCCAGGTGTTGAGCTTGCTGAACGATCCCTCCGGCCGCGCATAATAGGGCGTTTCGATCTCGGCGACCGGCAGCGCCAGTTCCAGCGCGTGCACGCTCAACTCGGTTTCGATCTCGAAACCGTCCGACAGCACCGGAAAGGACTTCACGAAGCGCCGCGAGAATACGCGATAGCCGGAGAGGATATCCTTGAACGCCTGGCCGAAGACCGAGGAGAGAAAGCTGGTCAGCATCCGGTTGCCGGCGCGATGGCCGGGCCGATAGGCGGCCTTGGCCTGATCGACGCGAAAGCCCACCACCATATCGAGATGATCCGATACCAGCGTATCGATCATGCGCGGGGCGCTGGCGGCATCATAGGTCGCATCGCCGTCGACCAGCACGTAGATATCGGCATCGATATCGGCGAACATGCGCCGTACCACATGACCCTTGCCCTGGCGGCGTTCGCTGCGCACCTTTGCGCCGGCATCGCGCGCCACAGCGATTGTGCGATCCGAGGAATTGTTGTCGTAGACGAAGATTTCGGCCGTTGGCAGCGCCTTGCGGAAATCGGCGACTACGGTTGCGACCGCGGCTTCCTCATTGAAGCACGGCACCAGAACGGCAATCCGCGTCGATGATGGTGTCATACCCAAAGCGCCTGCCCGACCAAGCCTGCCGACTCACCTTCCCATAACATGATCAGGCTTTCGCCGCTTGCCCGACAAGTTCATCGTCCACTGCTTCCGCCGGCCGCATCAGCGAGGCAAACAGCAGGCTCCACAGCGAAAGCATGGCGATCGGGATCGTATAATAAGGCGTGAACACGGGGTGGCTCAGGAAGAAGGCCAAATTCACCAGAAGGTTTGCCGCCGTGACCAACGCCAGCTGCCTGATGCCGTTGCCGCGATGCCAGCGCAACATCAGGACCGTCCCCGCGCCCGCGAGCACCAGCAAGACGAATTGCATGTCCGCGACGTAACTCCAGATCACACCGATGCTGAATTCGGGCGGCTTCACATCAATACCCCCGTAAGTCGTGACGAAAGGGCTGGCGGCATTGATCGCGTTCGCAAGCAGTGTCGGCGCCATCCCCGCCACAAACGCCGCGCCGAACAAGGCGCCTTCCAAAACGGTTTCGATTTTTCGGGACAGCAAGAATGCAACAAGGAAAAACACCAGATATCCGGACGCGAGAAACAAATTCGGCAATCTGAAATTCACCGCCATGCCGATCAGGAAACCGACGAGTGCTGCCAATATAAGCCTGTTTCTCCGCTGCTCGGTCAGGAAAAGTCTCGCCGTGAGAAAGCCTGCCAGCGCGCACACCACCATGGTAGGCGCCACCGAATAGCTGGCCTTTGTAGGGTTGACCATCAGGTAGATCGCGAGGCAGCCAAAGGCACTGGCGAGCAAAATGGAAGATTGCGAGCGCGCGTAAAAAATGCCGAGCAGTGCGAAGCCGAAAACGACGACGGTTGCCGACACGTAAAGCGGGACCACCTGATACCCTTGCGGAAACAACGCCAGCACAAGGCCGGTGCCGGGCGGATATTGCATCACCCGCTTGTTGGTCGCCGGCATCAGGGTAGCGCAGGGAGCCGTCGCGGTGTCGCTCCAGGTCGGAAACCCTATCTCCTTCAATTTTGAAGTGAGATAGTGATCCTCATCCCGGGCGACATTGGTGTCCAAACCGCCAAGCCCGAATTTCTGGAACAGATGCGCCTGCCGCAGATAGCAGACGTCGTCGTAAACGCCGCGGGCTTCGCTCCAGCGCGACATCGACCAGACATTGCTGGCGAGGATCAGAAAACACAGCAGGCCGCAAACGGCCTTCAAATATGACATCGCTTTGTCCCGGCGCGGAGGTCACGCCCACAGGCTTGTCGCCAAATTCGGGGAAGCCCGCAAGGGCCTGGAGCCTCGTTTCGTTAGCGCCAGGTCGCCATCGGCGCCCTGCCCTCGAGCACCTCCGAGATCCGAAGGCGCGTTCCCTCGGTCGTCTCCGCCGGTAGTGCCGTCGCCTCGAAGAAGCCGCAGGCGATGATCTCGCGGTTCGGCTCGGGCAGCCGATCCTGCCGGAAATGCCTGACCGTGTAGACCGCAACATGGTCGCGACGGGAAACGTGGCTGTTGAAGAACAGTCCGTGCAGGGCCGGCTCGCCGATCGGCTCAATCCGGCCCTCCTCCTTAAGCTCGCGTTGCAGTGCATCGCGGAAAGATTCGCCGACTTCGACGCCGCCGCCCGGCAGGTGCCAACCGGAGACATAGCTGTGCTTGACCAGAAATACGCGATTGTCGCCGTCGAGCACCACGGCGCGGACCCCAAGGGTCATGCCGCGCGCGAAGCGCCAATAGAGATGGAAGACCCGCCGCAGCGCCGGCTCGAACCTCTTTCGTAAGGACTGCAGGTTCATCGCCAGCCAAATCCCGGATATCCGGACATCCCGTTTGATCCTTGCGCCGGCGCAGCCAGCTTGTCATTACATTCCAAGGACCAAGAGGATATCACGAGATGATCGTGCGGCGCCTCACCCCTCCAGGCTACGGACGCGGATGCGAGTGATGGCGGCTTTCACACTGGCACACCTGTCGGACCCGCATCTTCCGCCGCTGCCCCAACCGCAGTTTCGCGATCTCGTTGGCAAACGCGCGCTCGGCTATCTGAACTGGACGCGCAATCGCCGGAAATTCCATCGGCGCGACGTGCTCGATGCGCTGGTGTCGGACGTGCAGGCGCAAGCGCCGGACCACATCGCGGTCACCGGCGATCTGGTCAATCTCGCGCTCGAGGCGGAATTCGCGCCGGCGCTGCAGTGGCTGGAGAGCGTCGGCGCGCCGGATCGTGTCACGGTCATCCCCGGCAATCACGACGCCTATGTCCGCGCTACGCAATGTCGCTTTGCCGAGGTGTGCGGAGATTATCTCGACGGCGACGGTGGCTCCGTTGGCGTCAGCTTTCCATCACTGCGCCGGCGCGGGCCGCTGGCGCTGATCAGCGTATCTTCGGCGGTGCCAACGCCGCCATTGATGGCGACGGGATGGCTCGGCCGCCCTCAGCTCGATGCGCTTGAGCGCATGGTCGTGGGGCTGTCCGCCGAGCAGGCGTTTCGTGTGCTGTTGATCCATCACCCGCTGCGTTCGGATGCGCGCACCAAGGGGCTGACCGATTCATCGCAACTGCTCACGCTTCTGAAGCGGCATGGCGTGGAGCTGGTCCTGCACGGGCACGATCACGTTCATTCGACGATCTGGGTCGAGGGGCCGCAGGGTACCATCCCCGCAATCGGCGTGCCCTCGGCGTCGGCGCTCGCGCATGGCCGCTATCCGGCGGCGGCCTATAATCTGTTCTCCATCGAGCGCGACGGCGCGACGTGGCGCTGCGAGCAGACGGTGCGCGGCATGGACGACACCCTGCGCGTCAAAGAGCTACAGCGGACGCGGCTGACCTAGAGATTCCGCAAGGTCGCGAATAGTGCGAGGCCGAACAGCGCCACCGCGCCGACGACGAAGCCGAGCGCGAAGATCCAAAAACCGCCGCGGCGCGCCTTCTCGATCACGACCGGTGCCGGCGCCGGTGTCGCAACCAGCGCGTGCTCGCGCTCGATCATGCGGCGGGCGACGTAGTCGGTGACCGCGTCGACGATCGGGGCGACATCGTGGGATTCGGCGATCACGATGCGGCCGAAGCGGGTATCCTGCACGAAGCGGTAGATGCGCTTGTCGCGCCCCATCAGGACATGGGCGACGACGTCGATCCACAGCCGCGGCGTATCGCCCTGGCTGATGCCGCGATCGAACAGGTCGACCTGTTCGGGGACTTGCGCGAACAATGGATCGAGCGCGTCGCTTAAAATTTCGAGCCGCGCCACTTCGGCGTCGCGCAGGTCGACGACCACGCCGGTGCGGTCGGCAGCCTCGATGCGCGCCTGGCGGAGCGCATCGCGCAAACGAATCGGACCGGTATTACTGACGGCATTATTCCCGGTACTCTGGGCGTCTGACATTCGCTTGATCGCCTTTGTCCTGATTGGACCTACCCGCGCTTAACCTATCAGTAACGCTGTTTTCCGCAAAGGCTGTTTGTTCCCAAAGGCTTACGCCTTTCGTTGGTCCGCCATCGGCTTCGGAGTTCGCCGCGAGGGCGAGCGGAGCGCGAAAACGGCCCCAGCCGGAAAACCGGATGGGACCGCTTCGTCCTTGGACGTCTTCTTCTAGCTGTCAGGCCGGCACGCGAGAGGGCTCTTCCACGATCGAGAAGCGCACGCCTGCCTTGTGCCGGTTCTCTTCCGAGACCGCGCGCCAGGCGTCCTCGGCTTCCTTGCGGGTCTTGAACGGGCCCTGAACCTGGGCCGAGCCTTCCACGAGCTTGTGGAAGTTCATCGAACCGAACTCGCCGCCGATCACCCAGAAATTGCTGCCTTGTTTCATGAGAGCCTCCTGCTTACTCAGCTGCCTGAACGTGGATGTCCGAACCCTGCGCCTTGAACTGCGCGGATTCGGTCGAATCGTGAAGTGCCGTGGTCGACGAAGTGCCGCCGGTGATCGTGGTGGACACCAGATCGAAATAGCCGGTGCCGACTTCGCGTTGGTGGCGCGTCGCAGAGTAGCCGTGCTTTTCGGAAGCGAACTCGGCCTGCTGCAAGCGGGAGTATGCCGCCATGCCCTCGGCCTTGTAGCCGCGCGCCAGTTCGAACATGCCGTGGTTGAGCGAATGAAAACCCGCCAGCGTGACAAACTGGAACTTGTAGCCCATGGCGCCGATCTCGCGCTGGAATTTGGCGATCGTCGCCTTGTCGATATTGGCTTCCCAGTTGAACGACGGCGAGCAGTTATACGCCAGCATCTTGCCGGGATAGACTTTGTGCACGGCCTCGGCGAACTCTTTTGCCTCTTCGAGGTTCGGGGTCGAGGTTTCCCACCACAGCAAGTCAGCATACTTCGCGAACGCGATACCACGCTTGATGCAGTGAGCCAGACCCGAGCCGGGCTTGAGGCGGAAGAATCCTTCCGCGGTCCGCTCGCCGGTGACGAACTCGCGATCGCGCTCGTCGACATCAGCCGTGATCAACTTTGCACTTTCCGCATCCGTGCGTGCCAACACAAAGGTCGGCGTGCCGCAGACGTCGGCGGCAAGCCGCGCCGCGATCAGGTTGCGTTCGTGGGCCGCCGTCGGGATCAGCACCTTGCCGCCCATGTGGCCGCACTTCTTTTCGGAGGCGAGCTGGTCCTCGAAGTGAACGCCGGCCGCGCCCGCCTCGATATAGGCCTTCATAATCTCGAACGAATTGAGCGGACCGCCGAAGCCGGCCTCGGCGTCGGCGACGATCGGCACGAACCAGTCGATCTTGGCGCCGCCTTCGGAATGCTCGATCTGGTCGGCACGCTGAAA
>JAQGKJ010000452.1 GCA_028290165.1 Bradyrhizobium sp.
CGAGGAAGCCCGTCACCTTCGGGGTATTCTTGATCAGATGAAAGGCTTCGTCGGTCAGCTTCATCTTGACCAGCACGTAGCCCGGGAAAAACTTGCGCTCGGCGTCGACCTTGCGGCCGCGGCGCACCTCGGTGACCTTTTCGGTCGGCACCAGCACCTGCTCGAACAACTCCTCGAGCCCGCGCTGCTTCGACTGCTCGCGGATCGACTCCGCGACCTTCTTCTCGAAATTCGAGTAAGCGTGGACGATATACCAGCGCTTATCCATCGTTTGAATTGCGGCGCTTGTCATCAGTGGATGCCGAGTAAAAAGGTGACGAGAAAACGGATGATCTGATCCGCGGCGAAGAAGAAAATCGAGGCCAGCGCCACCATCACGAATACCATGATGGTGGTGATCGTCGTCTCGCGGCGGGTCGGCCAGGTGACCTTGGCGGTCTCCGAGCGCACTTCCTGGAGGAATTTGAACGGGCTGAAAGCCATTCTTGATGTGATCCGCGTTGTCAGACGATTTAAGCTTTAACGAACAGCCCTCTAGCGCCCAGCCCTCTTCTGAAGGATGAGCCGCCAAGCGGGCTCGATGTTCGGGGGATTTCAAAAGCCGCGCCGGATATCCGCACATAGGCGGGCCGGCAGCAGGTGGCGGTTATGTACTGCGAGCGGGGCGAAAGGTCAAGGTCGTGGAGCACCGCGGGGCCGAAGGTCTGCTCGAATTCACCGTGGCCCACCTTCGCCCGAAGTCCCGCCGGCCAGTCCGGAAAAGACCTGGTCCAGCCTGGACTGCCACGCATGGGGAACACCGAACCAGTCCTTGAAGCCCTTCACTTCATAACCGCCCTCGCCGATCTCCATGTCCCGCGGCCAATACCCGAATACATCCCGGCTGTAGCCGACCAAGAGCGAGTTTTGCGGGCAAAGGCCCCGCAGGCCCACCAGAGGCTCGGCACTCACCGCCAGAATGCGTTCACCGAGAACATCGAGATGTTGCACTTCGACCAGGCGATTGCGGTTTGCTCCCGCCATCAATTTGTCGAGCGTCGTCGAAGCCATCCGGCCGGAAGCAAGCCGGCCATCCTCAACCGGCGCCGCCGCATCGACCGCACTCAAAACCCCATTGGAAACAATCTCCGCCCATGCGAGCCAGTCTTCCATCCCCATGTCGTAAAAGCGAGGCCCTTGCACGGCGCGACGGATCAGCGGCATCAACCCCATCGTGGGCGCGGCACTGACCGGGCGAATGTCTCCGGCAAAACCCTGCAGGAAAATCGACGTCGTGTCCTTGCCAAATCGCTGTCGCAGCGCGTTGCGGACCAGTCCCGGATAATCGGCGCTGATTTTTTCTTCCGGAAACCCCGTGGGGTGACAGGTGTAGTGCCAGACGACCGCGGCGGTATCCCCCTGGAGGATCAGCGCGGTGATGAGAGGATCGACCATGCCTTTCTCGTTGGGAGCGAGCACGGTCCTTTCGAACCTCAGGCCGCCGCGCGTCAGCTGCGGAAGATGCCAGGGCAGCCTCCGGTTCACGCTGGCGCTGGCGATCTTGGTTTGACCTTTTGCTAATTTGCCCTTTTGCGGTGTCGCCTTGAGCAAATCGGACAGCGCTCTCACTAGCTTTTGCTTGACGCTTGCAAAGTCATCGTCGCTGCGGCGCCCCAGCTCCGGCTTTGTATCCTCCAAAGCCGGAGCGGAATGCGTATGGGTGGCGACAATCAGCACAGATTGACCGGCGACGCCAAATTCGGCGCAAGTCGACAACAGAATGTCAGTCAGTTCACGGCCGACGAACAAGGCATCGATCGAGATGATGACGACGCGGCACAGGGAATCCGAAAAGATCGCCAGAATGTTTGCTTCCAGAGTGCCGTGAACGTCTCCCACAACGCCCGATGATCCGGCCCGACCGGCAAGCGGCACCGGCCGGTCGGGTGCTATCGACACGGAACGATGCGCAAACTCGATCATCAGGCTCTGCCTGAGATGCGACGAGCGACCTTTAACGGCAGCGACAGGAAGAATTTGGTCATTCGCGCAGGCGCATAGGTGCGAAGACCGCAGGAGGTGCAACAGGAATCATCGCAAAACGCCGCCGCCGGATCCTTCTCCATGATCTGGCGTTCGACGCGATAGGCTGCGGCCGCATCGGCAAAGATGGAATAGGCCTCTCCGACGGTTCCCGTGCGCAGGATTCCTGCGGATTTGTAGGGATCGTAAAATTTCCAAAAACCCGCGCTGCATCCCGCGATATCCTTTCGGGTGAACCATCGGATATCGTCGCCGCCCTGCACGGCGCACATGCGCATGCCGCGCATCAAGGTTTTATCGGCCAGGCCCAAATCTTCCTGAACGCGATGAACCGTACTGAAGCCCGGGCTCGATTCGACGCATCCGACCAGCAGGAGCTTGCCACCCAGCTCCATCAGATTCTTGATCGGAAAAAAGCCGGTCGATCGCTCGTCATGGCCCTGCACGATCGCACTGGCGTTCGGGCCGATCGCGGCAAATGAATTCGTCGGGTGTTGGCTTCTGACCGATGCGGGATGATCCAGCACCATCTGTGGAAGGGCACCGGTTTCCGATTTTGTCTTGGAATGAAAGGGGAATTGCGCGGCGCGCTGCTTTTGCCAGAAATAGAAATCCTGCGTGAAGGTGAGCGCCACCAGCGTTCCGGTGGGACCAATGGTCTCGCGGATGCCGTCGAACAATGCCTTGGCGGGACTTCCGCTCTCGACCCGGATTTTTTTCGTGGCACACCTGACCAGAACGGTGTCCCCGCTGCGAAGCCCGAGATTCCCGAGGTCGGATACAATCCGTTGCGTCATTTAAGGTCGAGCCCCACCGAAACTCATCCATAGCCTGATCCTGCGCGGGATCGGACCGTTATCTCAGCAGGCCTCACGGGCAGCCCGGCCCCGGGATGACCATCGATCTGGCGGCCAATTGGGGCGCCGCATATTCGCTTAAGTATTTGATTTAGCTGGCAGGAGTGGCAGGGCTCGAACCTGCGACCCCCGGTTTTGGAGACCGGTGCTCTACCAATTGAGCTACACTCCTGCAGGGAACCGGGCGTCGCCGCCGGTTCGCGCCGTTTCAAGCATAGGGTACGCCCCGATTGCAAGAGCGAAGCGATCAAACCGCCGGTCAGGCGCCCAGGTGCAGCAGCCAGTAGCGATAATTGGCGCCGTAAAGCTCGATCAGCTGGTCGGCCGGACTTTGCGCGGAAGCGCTGTCGATCGCCGCCTGCACCGC
>JAQGKJ010000467.1 GCA_028290165.1 Bradyrhizobium sp.
CATTGCCCGGCGCGCACCACAGTTTTGTCACCAATGGCGAAGCTGCGATTTTCCACGCCAGCGCATGTTCGCGGCCGCCGGAACCGAGCAGAAGAATGTGCATGCCATAACCAATAAGGGTCTGCGGAACCGAGTCGGTCGCACGAAACTCCCTCTGGCTGCAAGGGGGGCACGAGCTCCATCACCAGTCATTCCGGACGGCGCGCGATGCGCGCCGATCCGGAATCTCGAGGTTGTTTGGCGCTGGCTCAGCTCCGCTCGAGATTCCGGGTTCGCTCGCGTTGCGAGCGCCCCGGAATGACGGGCTGGGGCCTACGACTGCCCCGCCGCCGACTCGATGATTTCCTTCAAATAGGCGACATGGCGGGCGAATGCGCCGCGCCCGGCCGCGGTAGCCGTCACCGTGGTCTGGGGCTTCTTGCCGACAAAGGCCTTGTCGACCGCGACATAGCCGGCCTTGGCCAGGGTTTCGATGTGGGCGCCGAGATTGCCGTCGGTCGCACCGGTCAGCTTTTTCAGCCGGGAGAATTCGAGGCCTGACGCGGCCGGCAGCGCGTTCAGCGCCGCCATGATTTTCAGCCGCAGCGGCTGGTGGATGACGTCGTCGAGTTCAGCCATCGCTCTAGCTCCGACGCATCCAGAGGCCGCCCAGGATCAGCCCGCCGCCGTTGACCACCGCCATCCACAGGTCGAACCAGTCGCCGACGAAGAAGTATCCGATCAGCGTCAGCGCGGTGATGCCAAGCCCGATCGCGACGAAAGCAGCACCGACCCACAAGCCGACGATGGTGTAGATCATCATGAAATAGGTCGGCCAGAACACGCCGAGCTGGCGCGGCGCAAAATGGCCAAGCCCGATCGACCAGAGAATGCCGAAGGCAAAGAACAGCACGACTGCCGCGGCCATCCGGAAATCGAAGCTGCCCGCCTTGACTAGCCTGCCGTTGTAGACGCCGATGGCGACGGTACCCGCCAGACCCACGACATTGACGGCAATCCAGACATAGCCGCCTTTCCGCGGCCAGAGATCGGTCGCGATGTTGCCCACCAATATCAGCGCGCCCCACCAGATCAGCATCAGGCTGGCGAGATTGTAGGTCGTGGATTGACGGACGCGGTGGACGATGGAGTCGATCTCCGACAGCGCCGAGGCGGCTTCCTTTGGGTCGATGGCGCTCATGATCCGCTCCCGGGTTTCGCCACGTCTTCCGCGATCGCAGCCACCGCTGCGGGATCGCTCACGATCCCCATATGGTTGACGCCTTCGATCAGCCTGACGGGGACACGCCGGCCGACGGCATCCTGGTATTTGTCGGGAAACATCAATTCATCGGCGGCGCCGGCGAACAAGGCCACCGGCTTGCCGGCGGCAGCCAGATCGCCGCGATAATCCGGCGTGGTGCCGAAATTGCGCATCAGGCGATAGGAATAGGTCGAGGCTAGGATCGCGCTGCTATCGGGGGCAACCGCGAAGCCAATCGTCGGCAACGACTCACAGCAGACGATGCCGAGGCGGCGCAGCAGCGACAGGCCGAGGAAGCGCGGAATGTCGGGGCTCGCCCACCCGCCCGCGCCCTGGCGGCTCGACGGCGCGTCGTAGCCAAGATAGGGCGCGAGCAACACTGTGCGAACGAACAGGTTCTGGATCGGCGAACCGGCCACCCGCAGCGCGAACCCGCCGCCGGAGGAATGGCCGAGCAGCGTCAGCGGCGCCGTGGGATGGGTCTTGCGGATTTCTGCGACCAAATCGGACATGTCGTCCTCGAGCTGGCCGAGATAGACGGTGTCGCCGCGGGTGCCGGAGGCGCCATGGCCGCGAATGTCCGGCGCGTAGGTGTCGACGCCGCGCGCGGCGAGCCCGTTGGCCAGCGCGTGAACGGCGATGCTTGATCCCGACGAGCCGTGCACGGCAACCGCGATCTGCCCGGTCGCCGGCCCGCGCGTCGGATAATGCCGGTAGGCCAGTTCGGTGCCGTCGCGGGCGTGAAACCGTTCGATGGCCGGCATGTCGCTCCGATCCACCGCGCGGGCGGTGGTCGAAACCGAGATCAGCTCCGGCGGCCGCCGCACGGGCGTAGCGATCATCGCCGCCAGCACCAGTCCGGCGAAACCGACAGCGGCGAGGCCTCCAACGATGGCCTTGATGCTTCCCGAAACGATCGTGGCGATCATGACGCGACTTCTCCCTGCTTGGACGGTAGCCGATATCGCTTGATGAGGACGATGCCCGAAATGGCCGGTACCGTATGAACGGCTTCTGCCGCTGTCAGGACCACCATCACGAGTCTGCTCCGGATTTTGCGATGTCGTCGGCGATGACGGACACCGCCGCGGGGTTGCTGACAATGCCGATGTGGTTGACGCCCGCGATCAGCTTGACATCGACCGCCGGCGTGATCCCGCGCACCGCCTCGGCATATTTGTCGGCGAACATCAATTCATCGTCCGCGCCCGAAATGATGGTGAGCGGCCTGGTCGCGGCGGCGAGATCGCGGCGGTAGTCCGGATGGTTGGCGAAATTGCGCATCAAGCGGTCGCTATAGGTCGGCACCAGCGCCTGCTTGGAATTCGGCGGCACCGCATAGGCCAGCACCGGCAATGCATCGCAGCAGTCGATGCCGATGCTCCGCAACGCCAGCAATCCGAGGATGCGCGGGATATCGGCCGTGGCCCAGCCGCCGGAATTCGGGCGGTTGGTCGGCGCGTTGCGGCCGAGATAGGGCGCGATCAGCACGGTGCGCGCGAACAGATCCTGGATCGGCGAGCCCGCGACCCGCAGCGCGAAGCCGCCGCCGGCGGAATGGCCGACCAAGGTGATTGGGGCGGTCGGATTGGCCTTGCGAACCACTGCAACGAAATCGGCGAGATCATCCTCGAGCTGGCCGACATAGGCGATATCGCCGCGCGTCCCCGACGTCCCATGGCCGCGAACGTCCACGGCCCAGGTTTCGACGCCGTGTGCGGCCACCGCGCCTGAAAGCGCGTGGATCGAGCCCGCGCTGGACCCGGCCGAGCCGTGAATCACGACGGCAACGCGGCCCATCGTGGGGCTGGCGGCGGGATAATGGCGAAAGCCGAGCGCGGTACCATCGCGGGCCTGGAATCGCTGGATCGCCGGCAGCGAACTGTAATCGACGGCGCCGCGGCCTTGCGAGATCGACTGCAGCTCTGGAGGGCGCGTCAAGGGTGCGGCGACCAGAGCGGTAAGCAGCAGGGCGGCGAGGCCGACCCCGCACAGCAGCCATCGCATGGCGTTGAAGGACCCCCGCAGCAAGCCTTTGGACATGATCCGTCTCCCCGTCAGATTAGATACCTAGAGAACACTGTAATAA
>JAQGKJ010000472.1 GCA_028290165.1 Bradyrhizobium sp.
GCGCGGTTTTGCCATCGAGGGCGGCCGGCATCCGGTGGTCGAACAGGCGCTGAAGCGCGACGGTCAGCCCTTCATTGCCAACGCCTGCGACCTGTCGCCGGGGCCAGGACAGAAGTCGGGCCAGATCTGGCTGATCACCGGCCCCAACATGGCGGGCAAATCGACCTTTCTGCGTCAGAACGCGCTGATCGCGCTGATGGCGCAGATCGGCAGTTTTGTGCCGGCAACCCGTGCTCGCATCGGGATCGTCGACCGGCTGTTCTCGCGGGTCGGCGCCGCGGACGACCTGGCGCGCGGCCGCTCGACCTTCATGGTGGAGATGGTGGAAACCGCGGTCATTCTCAATCAGGCCAGCGAGCGCTCGCTGGTGATATTAGACGAAATTGGCCGGGGCACTGCGACCTTCGACGGGCTATCGATCGCGTGGGCCGCGATCGAGCATCTGCATGAGGCCAACCGCTGCCGCGCGCTGTTTGCCACCCATTATCATGAACTCACCGCGCTGTCGGCAAAACTGCCGCGGCTGTTCAACGCCACCGTGCGGGTCAAGGAATGGCAGGGCGACGTGGTGTTCTTGCACGAGGTGCTGCCGGGCTCGGCCGACCGCTCCTACGGCATTCTGGTGGCAAAACTTGCCGGCCTGCCCGCGCCTGTGATCGCGCGCGCCAAATCGGTCCTTGCCAAGCTCGAGGCGCAGGACCGCGGCCAGACCGCGCGCGCCTTGGCCGACGACCTGCCGCTGTTCGCGGTACCGTCCCGCGCCGCCGCCGAGCCGGCGCCGCCGAGCGAGGCGGAGAAGCTGATCGAGGCCTTAAAGGCGCTGCATCCAGATGAGATGTCGCCGCGCGAGGCGCTGGAGGCGCTGTATGCGTTGAAGGCGAAATTGCCGAAGCAATAAGGATTCAGCGCCCGAGCTTGCTCCGCCCGTTCCACCACAATCCCAAATTCCAGCTCACGCAGGTCGCCAGCGCCAGACTGAGCGCGATCACTGATCCGAACTGCAGTGCTGCGACATGCAGCACGGCGATCGCGATGCCGAAACCGATCAGGCCCCAGCCGGCGTTGGCGAGCACGGCGGCGGTCGCCGGCCCGCCGATGCGCGGGTGCAGGATCAGCATCATGGAAGTGAACACCACCGGAAACAGCGCGAGAGTGCCGCTCACGCTTGGGCCGACCCAGCCTGACAAAGTGACTACGGTCGCCACCAGTGTCGCCACCAGCGAGGCGCGCAGCGGAATATCGTACCAGCGCTGTGTGATCAGCGGCATCTTGGCGTGACGAAAGTGCCGCAGCAGCGGCAGGCAGATCGCAAAAGCGATGGCATTGGCCAGCAGGCCGCCGGCCAGCGACCAGTGCACCGTCCGCGACAGCGCGGCAAGCGCGATCCACACGATCCCCGCGCCGCCTGCACTGACAGCCGCGTTCTGCCGCTGCGCCAGCACGACATAGGTCAGCGCGAGAAAGATCGTCGCGGCATTGATCGGCAGGCTCGCCAGCGCGCCCTCGGCGATGAACGCGGCGTCGTGGTCGAGCGCGAGAAAGACATAAGAGGGCCCGGCCGAAATCGGCAGTGTCGCGACAAGTGCACCGATCACCGGTCCGGAGCGCTCGGCGATGACGGAGGCCGACACCACGAAGGCAGCGGTGACCGCCATGCGCAGCGCGAGCGTCAGGAGGAAGGCGAGATCGGGGGACATTTTTCTGTCGTCCCTGCGAAAGCAGGGACCCATAACCACAGCTGTTCGTTTGGGACTAAAGCCGTCGAACAGCATTTTTAAAAGGAGAGGACACGGCGTATGGATCCCTGCTTTCGCAGGGACGACATCGAGTTGCCCTCACACCCTCTGCATCGTCACCGAAACCTTCGGGCCGTTCTTGATGGTCTGGTAGACCACGCAATAGCGCTCGGTGAGTTTCAACAACAGATCGAGCTTGTCCTGCGGCGCATCGGTGTCGACGTCGAAGCGCAGGCGAATCTCCGCGAAACCGACCGGCGCCTCCTTGTCGACGCCGAGCGTTCCGCGGAAATCGAGATCGCCCTCGGCGGTGACGTTGCCTGATTTCAGCGGCACCTCGATCGCGGTCGCCACCGACTTCAAGGTCACGCCGGCGCAGGCGGCGAGCGCCTCGAGCAGCATGTCGCCGGAGCACAGTTCAAGCCCAGAACCGCCGGAGGCCGGATGCAGACCGGCGATCGCCAACGCGCGGCCGGTCTCGACCTTGCAGGCGATGCCCTCGTT
The DNA here is from genome assembly GCA_028290165.1 of Bradyrhizobium sp. The sequence goes on from JAQGKJ010000472.1 coordinate 2,241, forward strand.
CTCGATCGAGCCGCGGGCGGTGAGCGTGATCATCGCGGCCTCCGGATCGGATTTGTAGCGTTCCTTGATCGGGGCCTGGGTGGTGCGGAGTTGGGCGGCGTCCATTTTCTTCTCTCCCGGATACTATTTGCGCGTCCGATGTAATGGGTCGGAGCGCCGATGTCACCACCACATCGCCTCGCCCGCGGTCGATTTCGGATCCGCATCCGGCACGCTGCGGTCGAGCGAACGATCCAGCGCCGTCAAGACGCGGCGCTTGAAATTGTCGAACAGCGGCGAGTTGCGGTCGCGCGGCCGCGCCAGATTGATCTTGATCTCCTCGAACAGGCGGCCCGGCCGCGGCCGCATCACCAGCACCCGGTCGGCCAGCACCACGGCCTCATCGACATCGTGCGTGACCAAGACCAATGTCGGCCGCGTATCGGCCCAGAGGTCAAGCAGATGGTCCTGCAGATCCCGCCTCGTGAATGCGTCCAGCGCGGAGAACGGCTCGTCCAGCAGCAGCACTTCCGGCTGCGGCACAAGGGCCCTTGCAATCGCCACCCGCTGTGCCTGCCCGCCGGATAATTCGCGCGGCCAGGCATCGGCCTTGTCGGTGAGACCCACGCGCGCCAGCGCCAGCGCGACCTTCTCGCGGCGGAGAATGGCCGGCAGTTCCGAGAGCCCAAAACCGATATTATCGGCGACGCCGAGCCAGGGCAGCAGTCTTGGTTCCTGAAAGATGATGCCGATTTTCGCGTGCGGCGCCAAGATCGAGATGTCGTCGAGCGTCACCGTGCCCGAGGTGGCGCGGTCAAGCCCGGCGACGGCGCGCAGCAATGTCGACTTGCCGCAGCCGGAGCCGCCGATGATGGCGACGATTTCCCCCAGCCTGATCTCCGTCGAAAAACGCTCCAGCGCATGGACGCCGTTGGGATAGATTTTTCCCAGGGAAGCGAGCTTGAGCATCAGCTAGCTCCACTCTGGCGGCCGAAGGCGTCCTGCCAGCGCAACAGCGGCGCGGTCGCGATCTCGATCAGCCAGTCGGTGGCCTTGCCCAAGATGGCGAAGATCACGATCGCGGCCAGGATTTGGGCGGGCTTGCCGAGTTGCTGGCCGTCGACCAGGAGATAGCCGAGCCCCTCGGACGCGCCCATGACTTCGGCGGCGACCACGAACATCCACCCCAAGCCGAGCCCCACTCGTAACGCGACCACATAGGCCGGCAATACCGCGGGCAGCAGGATGCGCCGGATCATCGCCGGCCCCGAGAGGCGGAAGGCGCGGCCGACTTCGACGATCTTGCGATCGACTGAGAGGATCGCACCCATCACGCCGAGATAGACCGGAAAAAATACCCCGATTGCGATCAGGGCGATTTTCGAGGTTTCGAAAATGCCGAGCCACAGGATGAACAATGGCACCCAGGCGAGCGAGGGGATCGCGCGCAGCGCCTGCACGGTCGGATCGAGCAACCGCCGGGCGAGACCCCAGTAGCCGGAGATCGAACCGAGCAGCGTTCCGGCGACCACGCCGAGGCCGAACCCGCCAGCGACGCGCGTCAGCGTCGCCATGACGTGCTGCGCGAGTTCGCCACTCTTCGCCAATTCGAAAATGGTGGCGAACAGTTTTGAGGGCGGCGGCACCAGCCGTCCGCTGGAAAGGCCGAGCCAGACGATGATTTCCCAGGCGAGCGCGAGGCCCACCGGCAGCAACAGCCCCAGCGCCGGCCGCGCAAAACGGCGCAGGCGGCCGGAGGGCGCCGGGTTCGCCATCGCATCAGTTCGTTCAAGCGCGGGCAGTTCAACCGTCATGGCCATAGCAAGAACGCTTCCCGCTGCGGATTGCAAGTTGGCGGAAGGGAGGACTTGAACCTCTCGTTCGTCATGGCCGGGCTCGGCCCGGCCATCCACGTCTTCTTTGTGCGTCCAAGAAAGACGTGGATGCCCGGCACAAGGCCGTGCATGACGACGCTGAGCTTGAGCGATCGCCCTCAATTCGTCGGCAGCGGGACCTGGTCGTCGATCAAGGCATCCAGCGTCGCCTTGACGTCGACCTTGGGCTCGATCACGCCGGCCTGCTGCAGTGCGAGGCCCGCGGCGAGGATGGATTCGCGCTGCGGCGCGCCGATCCGACTGTGGGTCAGTTCGGTGCGCTCCTTGAGCTGCTTGTCGACCACCGCGTCAGGCAGTTTTGTCACCGCGATGAATGTCTTCTTCAGGTCGTCGTAATGGCTAAGCGAATATTTGCGCGCTTCCTCGTAAGTAGCCAGCACGCGGCGAACCACGTCCGGATAATCCTTCAGGAACTGCTCGCGCACATTGAGAATGCCCCAGGTGTTGGCGTCGGGCTTGCGGAAGAACAGTTTGGCGCCGTCTTCGATTTCGGCCTGCGCTATCATGGGGTCGAGACCGGCCCAGGCATCGACGTCGCCGCGGATCAGCGCAGTCTTGCCGTCGCCGTGCTGCAGCAATACCGGGGTGATGTCCTTTTCGCTCAATCCCGCGCCGAGCAGCGCGCGCACCAGGAAGATATGCGGGTCGGTGCCCCGCGTCACCGCGACGCGCTTGCCTTTGAGGTCGGCGACGGTTGCAATTTTGGAATCCTTGGTCGTCACCAGCGCGGTCCATTCGGGGCGCGAAAACACATAGATCGACTTGATCGGGTTGCCGTTGATTTTTGCGACCAGCGCCGCCGAACCGGCGGTCGAGCCGAAGTCGATCGATCCGGCGTTGAGGAATTCGAGCGCCTTGTTGGAACCGGCCGATTGCACCCAGACGACGGCGATGCCGTCCTTGGCGAATTCCTTCTCCAGCAGGCCTTTTTGCTTGAGGACCATCGACACCGGATTGTAGGTCGCCCAGTCGATGTGAATTTCCTTGAGCGCATCGGCAGCGTATGCACCGCCAGGCAGCAGCGTCGAGACCGCGATGAGCGCAGCCAGAGCGCGCCGTGAAATCTTGAGCATCGTCAATGTCTCCTGAAGGTGCGGATGATCAAAGCAGATTGCCGGGAAGCGTCAACGCAACCGAGGCGGATGGTGGGTAGCCGGCGCCTCCCCGGCAGTAAAAAACGCCGTTTTATTTCAATTAGTTAAGTGGACACGTCAACGAGAAAATACCTACACTTGATGCCCGGGAATGAGAACAGCTTTGCTCAAACGGAACGATATCCAGCATGGACCTGCTGTGATCACCGCAGGAATGTCCCGTGACAGCGCCAGCGCCGTCCGATATCCGGGTAGGTCATGGACAGCGTCGTGACACAAACTCGCCCTGAGGCCGACGAACGTTTTGATTCGGCGCGGATCACCACCGCGGTCGACGCGCTCGCCGCCAAACATGTCGGGCGCGAGGATCTGTTTCGCGCCGCCACCGCGCAACTCCTGAAGGCGGAGCTGATCGCGGCGCGCGCCACCGCGCAGGCCGTGCTGTTGAAGGATCGCCACGGCCGGCGCTGCGCCGAACGGCTGTGTTACGTCCAGGACGAAATCATCCGCATCCTGTTTGCGGCCGCCACGCGCCATCTCTACCATTCGCCGATCCCCTCGGGCGCCGAGCGCATGGCGGTGGTCGCCACCGGCGGCTATGGCCGCGGGCTGATGGCGCCCGAATCCGATATCGATCTGTTGTTCATCCTGCCCTACAAGCAGACCGCCTGGGGCGAGCAGGTTGCGGAAGCTATCCTCTATTGCCTGTGGGACATGGGTCTGAAGGTCGGCCACGCTACCCGATCGGTCGATGAATCGATCCGGCAGGCGCGCGGCGACATGACGATCCGCACCGCGATTCTCGAAACGCGATTCCTGACCGGGGACCGGCCGCTCTACGATGAACTGGTCGATCGCTTCGACAAGGAAGTCGTGCAGGGCACCGCGGCGGAATTCGTCACCGCGAAACTCGCCGAGCGCGAAGAACGCCACCGCCGCGCCGGGCAATCGCGCTATTTGGTCGAGCCCAATGTCAAGGACGGCAAGGGCGGCCTGCGCGACCTGCATACGCTGTTCTGGATCGCGAAATATGTCTATCGCGTCCGCGAGACGGATGAACTTCTGGAACGCGGCGTGTTCGACGCCCAGGAATACCGCACCTTCCGCCGCTGCGCCGATTTTCTGTGGTCGGTCCGCTGCAACATCCATTTCTTTTCAGGCCGCGCCGAAGAACGGCTGTCGTTCGACATGCAGCGCGAGATCGCGATCCGGCTCGGCTATACTTCGCATCCCGGCATGCAGGATGTCGAACGCTTCATGAAGCATTACTTCCTGGTCGCGAAAGACGTCGGCGATCTCACCGCGATCCTGTGCGCCAAGCTGGAAGACCAGCAGGCCAAGCCGGCGCCGGTGCTGAGCCGCATGATGGCGCGGTTGCGGCCGAGCACGAACCGGCGGCGGGTGCCCGGCAGCGACGATTTCATCGTCGACAACAACCGCATCAATCTCGCCGCACCCGATGTCTTCAGGCACGACCCGGTCAACCTGATCCGGATTTTTCGCCTGGCGCAGAAGAACAATCTCGCCTTTCATCCCGACGCGATGCGCACGGTGACGCGCTCGCTGAAACTCATCAACACCCAGCTGCGCGACAATCCGGAAGCCAACCGGCTGTTCATGGAGATCCTGACCTCGAACGATGCGGAAGTCGTGCTGCGGCGCATGAACGAGACCGGCGTGCTCGGCCATTTCATCCGCGCCTTCGGCAAGATCGTGTCGATGATGCAGTTCAACATGTACCACCACTACACGGTGGACGAGCATCTGTTGCGCTGCGTCGGCTATTTGCAGGAGATCGAGCGCGGCGGCAACGACGAATTCGTTGTCGCCAGCGACCTGATGCGCAAGATCCGCCCCGAACACCGCGCGGTGATCTACATCACCACGCTGTTGCACGACATCGCCAAGGGCCGCCCCGAGGATCACTCGATCGCGGGTGCCAAGGTAGCGCGGCGGCTGTGCCCGCGGCTCGGCTTCAGCGCCGCCGACACCGAGCTGGTCGCCTGGCTGATCGAGCAGCATTTGACGATGTCGACGGTGGCGCAGTCGCGCGATCTCTCCGACCG
>JAQGKJ010000475.1 GCA_028290165.1 Bradyrhizobium sp.
AGGCCGGGTTTATTCGTGGTGGCAGGAGCTACACCGCTGCCGCAACGCGGTGATAATCGCCGGTGCCGGCGGGGGTGATCGGCAATCCGCCGTCGGCATATTCGTTGAGCTTGTTGCGCAGCGTGCGGATCGAGATGCCGAGGATGTTGGCGGCATGGGTGCGATTGCCGAGGCAATGTTTTAGCGTCTCCAGGATCAAATCGCGCTCGACATCCGCAACCGTGCGGCCGACCAGCGCACGCGTAACCTGTTCGGCGGCAAAGGTCGCATGCGCCACCGCTGGCACGGTCTTGGGCGCGTCGAGGCGGTCGCCGTCCGGGGTCAGGATGGCGTCGACGCCGATCTCGTCGCCCTGCGCCATCAAGACCGAACGATGGATGGTGTTTTCCAGTTCGCGGACGTTGCCGGGCCAGCGGTTGGATGTCAGCACCCGTCGCGCATCGGCCGAGACCGGCCGCAGCGGCACGCCGTTGGCGTCGGCATATTTTTTCGCAAAATGCTGCGCCAGTTCGAGGATGTCGGCCGGGCGGTCGCGCAAGGGCGGGATCTTCAGGTTCACGACATTGAGCCGGAACAGCAAGTCTTCGCGAAACGTGCCGTCGCGCACGGCGTCCGCGAGGTTGCGGTTCGAGGTGGCGACGATGCGGATATCGACCGGAACCGGGCGCGTGCCGCCGACCCGATCGATCACGCGCTCCTGGATCGCGCGCAGCAATTTCGATTGCAGCCGCACGTCCATCTCCGAGATTTCGTCGAGCAACAGCGTGCCGCCGGTGGCTTCCTCGAATTTGCCGATGCGGCGGGCGATAGCGCCGGTGAACGCGCCCTTCTCGTGGCCGAACAGTTCGGATTCCAGGAGATGCTCGGGGATCGCCGCGCAATTGATCGAGATAAACGGCTTCTTGGCGCGGTTGGAGCGAGTGTGGACGTAGCGCGCCAGCACCTCCTTGCCGGTGCCGGATTCGCCGGTGATCATCACCGAGGCGTCGGAGCCCGCGATCTGCTGCGCCAGTTTTATCACTTTGGCCATCGCTTCGTCACGATAGACCAGATCGCGGGAATCATTGGCGACGGCGGCGAGCACGGCGGCGATCAATTCCGGATCGGGCGGCAGCGGGATGTATTCCTTGGCGCCGGCGTGGATCGCGGCGACCGCCGCACGGGCGTCGTTGGAGATGCCGCAGGCGACGATCGGCACGTGAATGTGTTCGGCCTCCAACCGCATCACCAGATCGCGGATGTCGAGGGCGACGTCGACCAGCAGCAAGTCGGCGCCCTTGCCGCCGCGCAGCACCCGCATCGCCTGTTCGTGGTCCTCCGCATGCGTCACGGAAGCGCCGTTGTCCATCGCGATCTTGGTTGCTGTCGTAAGCTGGCCCTTCAATGTGCCAACGATGAGAAGCCGCATGTTAATCTCCTGTTCGTCTGTTCGCGCCCGTTATGCGCGTATCGCTGAAAAAAGAGCTCTTAGGTGCGTTCCGCTTTGATGATTTCCGTCATGGTCACGCCGAGCTTGTCTTCCACCAGAACCACTTCGCCGCGCGCTACCAGCCGGTTGTTGACGTAGATGTCGATGGCCTCGCCGACGCGGCGGTCGAGTTCGAGCACTGTGCCGGGTCCGAGTTTCAACAGTTCGCCGACATCCATCTTCGAGCGTCCGAGCACGGCCGAGACATGTACCGGCACGTCGAACACGGCTTCGAGGTCGGCGGCGACGCGCGAAGCCTGTTCGTCGTCGTGATAGGCCACGTCGTCGATCGTCGCCGTGTCAGCGGAGTTGAGGTCCGGAAGCGGAACCTGTGCGTCAGTGTCACTCATGGTTCGGTCCCCATGGCCGTGGTTCCGGCCTGATTGCGGGACGCGATGTAGCGCCCGACAAGTTCGTTGATCTTGGCTTCGATCGCGGCGCGCTCCAGCACGACGCCGCCATCGGCCCACTCGATCCTGCAATCGCCGGTCTCGATATCCGGCTCGGCCAGGATCACGAGGCGGCCTTCGAAGCCGCTTTGTTTCGCCAGCCGTTCGATCCGCTCGCAGGCGGCCTCGTAAAGCTGTTCGTTGATCCGGACCACGAGATGTGGCGTCGCGACCAAATGCGAGAAGCAATCGCTGACCAGGCCGGTGATCTCGCCAAGCGGCTCGCCGGCGATCAACTCGCTGCACAGCTTGCGCGCCACGGCGACCGCGATATCGACGGCCTCGGTCTCCATCCTTGTTTCAATGCCGGAAAAGCGCGCCGCGATGCCTTTGATGGCCAGGCCGATCTCCTCGAGCGCCAGCGCGGAGCGGCGGTCGCTTTCCGCCTTCGCTTCGCGCTGGCCGGCATCAAAGCCGTCGCGATAGGCGCGTGCCTCGGCGGCGGCGATCTTCTGCGCGATTTCGGACGGCGTGGCGGGCCGCTCGCGCGCCTTGTCGGGTGCGGAGAAGTCCATGTCGAACAGGAATTTTGCGGGTGCGGCCATCAGTACACCAGCTCGTCGTCGGCGCGGTTCTTGGTCAGCATGATTTCACCCTTGGCCGCGAGGTCTTTTGCGAGGTTGACGAGCAGCGCCTACGCCTCGTCGACATCGCGCAACCGCACCGGTCCGAGTGCCGCCATGTCGTCGAGCAGCATCTTGCCGGCGCGGGACGACATATTGCCGAGGAAGAAGCCGCGGACATCCTCGTTGGCGCTCTTCAGCGCGACGCCGAGCTTGTCCTTGTCGACGTGGCGCATCAGCGTCTGGGCGGAAGCCGAGTCGAGCTTGACGAGGTCGTCGAAGGTGAACATCAGCGCCTTGATGCGTTCGGCGGATTCGCGGTTTTCCTCCTCCAGCGAAGTGATGAAGCGGGTCTCGGTCTGGCGGTCGAAATTGTTGAAGATTTCGGCCATCACCTCGTGGGCGTCGCGGCGCC
>JAQGKJ010000490.1 GCA_028290165.1 Bradyrhizobium sp.
TCAGGCCAGCTTGACGGTCTCGACCTTGAAGTCCTTGCCGAGCGTCTCGAACACCTTGGCGACGATGCCCTTGGCGTCGAGGCCGGCGCGGCCGTACATCGCGTTCGGGCTGTCGTGGTCGAGGAACACGTCCGGCAACACCATCGCGCGCATCCGCAAACCGCCGTCGAGCATGCCGTGCTCGGCCAGCGTCTGCATGACATGGGAGCCGAAACCGCCGATCGCGCCTTCCTCGATGGTCAGCAGGATCTCATGGTCGCGCGCCAGTTTCAGAATCATGTCGACGTCGAGCGGCTTCATGAAGCGCGCGTCCGCGATGGTGGTGGACAGGCCATGCGCGGCCAGTTCGTCCGCGGCCTTCTCGCATTCGGCCAGACGGGTCCCGAACGACAGCAATGCGATCTTGCTGCCCTGGCGGACAATGCGGCCCTTGCCGATCTCGAGGGGAATGCCGGCTTCGGGCATCTCGACGCCGCGGCCTTCGCCGCGCGGGTAACGCAGCGCGCTCGGCCGGTCGTTGATCGCGACCTGGGTCGCGACCATGTGCACCAGTTCGGCCTCGTCGGACGCCGCCATGATGACGAAATTGGGCAGGCAGCCGAGATAGGCGTTGTCGAACGAGCCGGCATGCGTGGCGCCGTCGGCGCCGACAAGGCCGGCGCGGTCGATGGCGAAGCGGACCGGCAGGCTCTGGATCGCGACGTCGTGCACGACCTGGTCATAGCCGCGCTGCAGGAACGTCGAATAGATCGCGCAGAACGGCTTGTAGCCTTCGGTCGCCAGACCCGCGGCGAATGTCACCGCGTGCTGCTCGGCGATGCCGACATCGAAGGTGCGGTCGGGAAACGCCTTGTTGAAGATGTCGATGCCGGTGCCCGACGGCATCGCCGCGGTGATGCCGACGATCTTGTCGTCCTTCTGCGCTTCCTTGACCAGGCTCTGGCCGAACACGTTCTGATAGGCGGGGGCGTTGGGCTTTGCTTTGGCCTGCGCGCCGGTCGCGATGTCGAACTTGACCACGGCGTGATACTTGTCGGCGGAAGCTTCCGCCGGGCCGTAGCCCTTGCCTTTTTGCGTCACGACATGGACCAGGATCGGGCCGGTCTCCATGTCGCGGACGTTCTTGAGCACGGGCAGCAGGTGGTCGAGGTTATGGCCGTCGATCGGGCCGACATAATAGAAGCCGAGTTCCTCGACCAGCGTGCCGCCGCCGACCATGAAGCCGCGCGAATATTCCTCGACGCGCTCGGCGCGGTCGGCGATTAGCTTCGGAAGGTGCTTGCCGAGTTGCTTGGCGGCTTCGCGCAGCGAACGGTAGGTCTTTCCTGAGTAGAGCCGCGACAGATAGGCCGACATGGCGCCCACCGGCGGCGCGATCGACATGTCATTGTCGTTGAGGATCACGATCAGCCGGGAATTCATCGCGCCGGCATTGTTCATGGCCTCATAGGCCATGCCGGCCGACATCGCGCCGTCGCCGATCACGGCGATCACATTGTTCTTGCGGCCGGAGAGGTCGCGCGCCACCGCCATGCCTCGTGCCGCCGAGATCGAGGTCGAGGAGTGGGCGGCGCCGAACGGATCGTAGTCGCTCTCGGAGCGCTAGGTGAAACAGGACAGCCCGCCGCCGGTGCGCAGGGTGCGGATGCGGTCGCGCCGGCCGGTGAGGATCTTGTGCGGATAGGCCTGGTGGCCGACGTCCCAGATCAGGCGGTCGCGCGGGGTATCGAAGATATAGTGCAGGGCGGTCGTGAGTTCGACGACGCCGAGGCCGGCGCCGAAATGTCCGCCCGTCACCGAGACGGCGTCGATGGTTTCCTGACGCAGCTCATCGGCGACCTGGCGGACCTGATCCACCTTGAGCCGACGCAGGTCTTCGGGGGTGCGGATCGTGTCGAGGAGCGGCGTTTTACTAAATGCGATCACGGCGATATTCCAATTTGCATGTCGGGACGAGGCGCCCGACGGGAGATGGGTTGCGCAAGTTCAGCGCAGTGAAAACCCAGACGCCGGATGCCACCTGGTTAGGCCGAGGCCCGATTTGGAAGCCAGAATGCGCTCCGGATCAATCAATGTGATATGCATCACCTTCGGTGATTTCACCCTTCTCGGCGATTTTTCCTAACTATTTTAAGCGCTTACCGGCGCGGAAAACCGGCGGCGGCGCGCTTTCAACAGTCCATGGTCCCCAGAGCTTTACACCAAACTGGCGGTTAAAGCCAACCCACTGGAACCGGCCGAATGGTCCGCAGCGGGGCGGATCTCAACCCCGGCGGCGTGCCGATGGTTCCATTTCGCCTAAATCGGCGGCATCGGTGCGGCCGGGGGCGGCGGTTTCGAGCCGTTTCCAGGCCCATTCGCGGGCGGCGGCGTCTCCGGTCGCGACCGCCAGCGCCGCCTCGGGCAGAGCCATGCGTTCGCTCAAGGGGATCGGCCCGCAGGCGATCATGAAGAAGTCGTAGGCGTGCGGGCGCTCGTTGGCCATGACGAACTGGAAGTGGACCCGGAAGAACTTCCAGCGAAACACGTCGTAATTTTCCGGCTTGATGATCTCGCGGAAGCGGACCGACACAATCCTCGGATTGCGCCTGCCGGGGCCCACCTCGATACCGTGGCCGGCGACGGGATCGAACGGGTAGAAGTTCATCACGTCCTTGCGGGACTGGCAGTCGATCCAGTCGATCGAAGGCTCGACGGCGAGCTGGCGCAGGTGGTCGCGGAATTCCTGCGAGGCGGCATGAAACCCGACGATCGGGAAATTGCCGCCGATGGTCAGCAGGACGATGCGCGGGCCGTGCCGCCCAAGGCTGGGGTCGAGCCGCAGCGCGCGGGCCAGGATCTCGGTCCCCAGAAACGATCCGGAACTGTGGCCGACGATGACGATTTCGTCGGCGTCGCTGGTGCGTGCGACGGTGACGAGGTGTTGGGCGAAACGGTCGATGCGCGCGTCCCATTCCGGCCGCTGGCGGTGGGCGAACTCCCAGGTCCAGATCGTGTCCGACAGCAGGTAGAGCAGATAGGTCTGGTTTTCCGTGTATTTCAACAGCGTGCCGAGCCCGGCCACGAACAGCGCCGCCGCCGCGGCGATACTGAACAGGTCAGGAATGCCCAGCGCTTCCAACCCTTTTCCGAAACCGTAGGCAATGCCCAGAGCGACCA
>JAQGKJ010000495.1 GCA_028290165.1 Bradyrhizobium sp.
GCGGTGATCTCGCGGGTATGCATGCGGTCGTAGACGATGCCGACGCACAGGAACAGCGCGCCCGACACGATGCCGTGCGACACCATCTGGAACACGCCGCCGGCGACGCCCTGGGTGGTTCCTGCGAAAATCCCCATGGTGACGAAGCCCATGTGGGCCACCGACGAATAGGCGATCAGCTTCTTGATGTCCTCCTGCATCAGCGCCACCAGCGAGGTGTAGATGATGGCGATGACCGACAGCGAGAAGATCAGCGGCGCGAAATCATGCGAGGCCGCCGGGAACATCGGCAGCGAGAAGCGCAGGAAGCCGTAGCCGCCCATCTTCAGCAGGATCGCGGCCAGGATCACCGAGCCCGAGGTCGGCGCCTCGACATGCGAAACCGGCAGCCAGGTGTGCACCGGCCACATCGGCATCTTCACCGCAAACGACGCGAAGAACGCCAGCCACGCCCAGGTCTGCAGGCTACGCGGCACGGCGGTGTGCATCAGGGTCGGAATGTCGGTGGTGGCGGCATTCCAGTACAGCGCCATGATCGCCAGCAGCATCAGGACCGAGCCGAGCAGCGTGTAGAGGAAGAACTTGAAGGAGGCATAGACCCGGCGCGGACCGCCCCAGACCCCGATGATCAGGAACATCGGGATCAGGCCGCCCTCGAAGAACAGGTAGAACAGCACGAGGTCGAGCGCCGAGAAAGTCCCGACCATCAGCGTTTCCAGCAGCAGGAACGCCATCATGTATTCGCGGACGCGCAACGTGACGGATTTCCAGCTCGCCAGGATGCAGAGCGGCATCAGCGCGGTGGTCAGGATCACGAACGGCAACGAGATGCCATCGACGCCCATGTGATAGGTAATGCCGCTGGCGAGCCACGATACCTTTTCGGCGAACTGGAAGTCGGGCTGCGAGGCGTCGAAGCGCCAGACCAGGATCAGCGATACCGCGAAGGTGATCAGGGTGGTCCACAGCGCGATCCAGCGCGAATTGCGCTGGGCTGCCGCGTCGTCGCCGCGGCTGACATAGATCACCAGCGCACCGAACACCGGCAGGAAGGTGACGACCGAGAGAATGGGCCAGGTTGTCATCACTGGCCTCCCAAGCCGAACATGAACCAGGTGATTAGTCCGGCGACCCCGATCAGCATCGCAAACGCGTAGTGATAGAGATAACCGGTCTGCAGCTTTACGACGTTGCGGGTCACGTCAAGCACCCACTTCGACACGCCGTCGGGCCCAAAGCCGTCGATGATATAGCCGTCGCCGACCTTCCACAGGAAGCGTCCGAGCCACTTCACCGGGCGCACGAAGATCAGATCGTAGAGTTCGTCGAAATACCATTTATTGAGCAGGAACTGGTAGAGCATCTGGTGCTGGTTGGCGAGCTCAACGGGCATGTAGGGCCGTCGGATATAGAAGACGTAAGAAATGTAGGCGCCGATCGCCATCATCACCGTCGGCAGATAGGCGATTGCCGCGGGGATATGATGCATTTCCTCAATGATGTGAGGATTCATCTTCACCGACTCGCGGAAGAAATCTTCTACCCCATGGCCGGCGAACAGTTCCTTGAACGGAAAGCCCGCCAGCAGTGATCCGGCGGCGAGAACGCCGATCGGAATCAGAATCCACAGCGGGCTCTCATGCGCAGCCTCGTAATGCTCGTGGTCATGCGGCTCGCCGTGGAACGTCTTGAAGATCAGGCGCCAGGAGTAGAATGAGGTCAAGCCGGCGGCGACCACCGTCATCACGAAGCCGTAGAACGCCATCGGATTGGGCGAGGCGTAGGCGGACTCGATGATCGCGTCCTTGGAGAAATAGCCGGCGGTAAGCGGAAAGCCGGTTAGCGCCAGCGTGCCGATCACCATCACGATGTAGGTGAAGGGGATTCGATCCTTCAGCCCGCCCATGTTGCGGATGTCCTGCTCGTGATGCATCGCATAGATCACCGAGCCCGAGCCCAAAAACAACAGTGCCTTGAAGAAGGCGTGCGTGAACAGATGGAACATGCCAACGGAATAGGCCCCCGCCCCCATCGCCACGAACATGTAGCCGAGCTGCGAACAGGTCGAATAAGCGACGATACGCTTGATGTCGTTCTGGACGAGGCCGACGGTCGCGGCGAAGAACGCCGTGGTCGCGCCGAAGAACATCACCACGGCCTGCGCATTCGGCGCCAGTTCAAACAACGGCGACAGCCGCGCCACCATGAAGACGCCGGCGGTGACCATGGTCGCGGCGTGGATCAGCGCAGAGACCGGCGTCGGGCCCTCCATGGCGTCGGGCAACCAGGTGTGCAGCAGGAACTGGGCCGATTTGCCCATCGCCCCCATGAACAGCAACAGGCAGGTCAGCGTCAGCGCGTCGGCGTGCCAGCCAAAGAAATCAATGGTCTTGCCGGTCAGCCCCGGCGCGCCCGCAAAGATGGTCTCAAAATCGGTCGAGCCGATCAGCGCGAAAATGGCAAAGATGCCGAGCCCAAATCCGAAATCACCGACGCGGTTGACCACAAAGGCCTTGATCGCCGCGGCATTCGCCGACGGCTTCTGGTACCAGAAGCCGATCAGCAGGTAGCTCATGAGTCCGACGCCCTCCCAGCCGAAGAAGAGCTGCACCAGGTTGTCGGCAGTCACCAGCATCAGCATCGCGAAGGTAAACAGCGACAGATAGCTGAAGAACCGCGGCCGGTACGGATCCTCGTCCATGTAGCCGATCGAATAGAGATGCACGAGCGCCGAAATGGTGTTGACCACCACCAGCATGACGGCAGTCAACGTATCGACCCGCAGCGACCAGGCGACCTGCAGATCCCCTGAATTGATCCAGGGGAAAAGCGCGATCCGAACGTCGTGATGCAGGAAGCCAACATCGACCAAGGCAAACCAGGATAGCGCTGCCGAAACGAACAACAGCCCCGTGGTGATCAGTTCGGCCGCGCGCGAGCCCGCTGCCGGCGGTTCGACCGCGTGATCGTCATGGCCGTGGTCATCGGCGTGGTCGTCATGGGCATCCGACGCATGGGGGTCGGCGCCGTGGGCGTCGTCATGATGCTCGACCTCATCGCCGCTCGGATTGCGCGCGTGCGCACCGAATATGGCGATCAGGCCGGCGAGGATCGCGCCGATCAGCGGCAGAAAGACGATTGCCTGGATCATTTGACGCGTTAGCCCTTCATCAGATTGACGTTTTCAACCTCGATCGAGCCGCGGTTGCGATAGTACACCACCAGCACCGCCAGACCGATCGCCGTTTCCGCCGCGGCCACCGTCAGCACGAGCAGCGCGAACACCTGGCCGACGATATCGCCGAGGAAGGTCGAGAACGCCACCAGGTTGATATTGACCGCCAACAAAATCAGTTCGATCGACATCAGGATGACGATGATGTTCTTGCGGTTGAGAAAGATGCCGAGAATCCCGAGCGTGAACAGGATGGCGCCGACCGAGAGATAATGTCCAAGGCCGATCGTCATTGCACCCACTCCGCCGCGTCCGCGTCCTGCAGGCCCTGGCCAGAGGCCACCTTGCGCACGCTCATGGCGAGTTCCGGCGTCCGCGCGTTCTGCACATTGATGTCCTGCCGCTTGACGCTGGCCTTGTGGCGCAAGGTCAGCACGATGGCGCCGATCATCGCTACCAGCAGCACCATGCCGGCAAGCTGGAAGTAATGGATGTACCTGGTGTAGAGCACGAGGCCGAGCGCCTCGGTATTGCTGACATTGGCCGGGATCGCAGACGTAATCGATTTGGCGACATTGGGATTGATCA
>JAQGKJ010000521.1 GCA_028290165.1 Bradyrhizobium sp.
TGCTGATGCCGCCGGGCCACGACGCCGACAAGTTCCGCAAGACCGTGCTGGACAATTACAACATGTCGCTCGGCTCCGGTCTTTCCAAACTGGCGGGCAAGGTGTTTCGCATCGGCCACCTCGGCGAGTGTAACGAGCTGACCCTGATGGGAGCTTTGTCCGGCGTGGAGATGGGGCTTGCCGCGGCGGGCGTGCCGCATCGGGCCGGCGGCGTCGACGCTGCGATGCAGTCGCTGGAGGAGCGCACGACGCTGAATTCCCCGGCGCAGCTGAAGGTGGTCAAGACCTAGTACCAAGACAATCAAGGCGATGAGTGCGGGCCGGTCGGCCCCACCGCAAAAGCAATAAAACGAATTCGGGAGGTAGAAGGATGCGGCTTCGGTTCAAGGCCACCCATGTCGTGCTGGCGATGCTGTGCGTCATGTACTTCATCACCTATGTCGACCGGGTGAACATCAGCACGGCGGCCAGCGAAATCCAGAAAGAACTCCACTTGAGCAACACCGAGCTCGGCTTGGTGTTCTCGGCCTTCGCTTATCCCTATCTCTTGTTCCAGGTGATCGGAGGCTGGGTCGGCGATCGCTTTGGGCCGCGCAAAACCCTGTTCTGGTGCGGCATGATCTGGGCGGCCTCCACCATCATGACCGGCTTTGTGACCAGCCTGGTGACGCTGTTCATTGCCCGCGTCGCGCTCGGCTTTGGCGAAGGAGCGACCTTTCCGACGGCGACGCGCGCCATGCAGTATTGGACGCCGGCAGTGAAGCGCGGCTTCGCGCAGGGCCTTACCCACGCCTTCGCGCGATTGGGCAACGCGATTACGCCGCCTTTGATCGCGGTATTGATGGCATGGCTGACCTGGCGCGGATCATTCATCGTGCTGGGCCTGGTCAGCTTGGCATGGGGCGTGATCTGGGCCTGTTATTTCCGTAACGAGCCCAGGGATCATCCTTCCATCACCGAGGCCGAACTGGCATCGCTTCCGCCACGGCCCGTCAACACGCGGCCTCAAGTACCTTGGGGTCCGCTGTTGCGCCGGATGTGGCCGGTTACGCTCACTTATTTCTGCTATGGCTGGAGCCTGTGGCTGTATCTCAATTGGCTACCGCTGTTCTTCAAGAACAACTACAGCCTCGATATCAAGAATTCGGCACTGTTTGCCTCGGGCGTGTTCTTTGCCGGCGTGGTCGGCGACAGTCTGGGAGGCATCCTGTCTGATCGGGTTCTCAAGAAGACGGGCGACGTTCGCTTCGCCCGGTTGAGCGTCACGATTACAGGTTTTGCCGGGGCGCTGCTGTCCCTGCTGCCGATCCTGTTCATTCACGATATCACGGTTGTTGCCCTGTGCCTGTCCAGCGGCTTCTTCTTCGCAGAGCTGGTGATCGGCCCGATGTGGTCGGTGCCGATGGACATTGCGCCGAAATATTCGGGTACGGCTGCAGGCCTGATGAATACCGGCTCCGCATTGGCCGCGATCGTCTCGCCTCTGGTGGCCGGTTATGTGATCGATGCGACCGGCAACTGGTATTTGCCGTTCCTGATGTCGATGGGATTGCTGCTGCTCGGGGGCTTTTCGGCGTTCCTGATGCATCCCGAACAACAGTTCGTAGACATCGGTAGCTCCCGGGTCGGCCAGCCGGTTGCGGTGCAGTGAGAGGCGGCGATCCAGCAACAATACCGGGCCCATGGAGGGACCATGGGCTCCTTTCGGGCAAGGGGACAAGGCTGTCAAAAAGTGCTATCCGGGCGCCGCGATTGCAAGAATCCACCCGGGAAGGACGCCAAATGACGCTGCATACTGGAAGGCATTTTCTTCAGATTCCAGGACCGACCAACATCCCCGACCGGGTACTGCGGGCCATGGACATGCCGACCATGGATCATCGCAGCGTCGAATTCGCGGAGCTTGGTTTTGCGGTGCAGGCGGCCATGCAGCGCGTGTTCCGGACCAGGCAGCCGGCGATCATCTATCCGTCGTCCGGGACCGGTGCATGGGAAGCCGCGATCGTGAATACGCTGTTGCCCGGCGACAAGGTGCTGATGGCCGAAACCGGCCAGTTCGCCGTGCTGTGGCACGGCATCGCCGACAAATTCAAGCTAGACGTCGATTTCGTGCCAGGCGACTGGCGGCGCGGGGCTGATCTGGAGCAGATCGAGGCGCGGCTTGCGGCCGATCGCCGGCACCGGATCAAGGCCGTGATGGTCGTGCATAACGAAACGTCGACCGGTTGCGTTACCCATCCGCTCGAAGTTCGGAAAGCGCTGGATCGGACAAAGCATCCGGCGCTGTTGATGGTCGATACCATTTCCGGGCTTGGTTCCCTCGAATACGAGCACGACGCCTGGGGCATCGATGTGTCGGTTGCGGGTTCGCAAAAAGGGCTGATGTTGCCGCCGGGCCTCGGCTTCAACGCGGTGTCGGAAAAGGCGCTCGCGGTGGCAAAGGCCAATCCGTCGATGCGCTCGTACTGGGACTGGCAGGAGGTCATTGCCTTTAACAAGCTGGGCACCTGGCCGTACACGCCTGCGGTCAACCTTCTGTTTGGACTGAGAGAGGCCGTTGCGATGCTCGAGGAAGAGGGGCTCGGCAATGTTTTCGCGCGGCACAAGCGCCACAGTGCTGCGACCCGCGCGGCGGTGAAAGCGTGGGGACTGGAAACCCAATGCCAGGACCCGCATGCACATTCGCCGGCGCTGACCGGCGTGGTGATGCCCGAAGGACATGATGCCGACAATTTCCGCAAGGTGGTGCTCGAGAATTTCGACATGTCGCTCGGCACCGGCCTTAACAAGATCAAGGGCAGGGTGTTCCGGATCGGTCACATCGGGCATTTCAACGATCTGATGCTGATGGGAACACTGTCGGGTATCGAGATGGGGCTGGATCTCGCCAAGGTGCCGCATCGCAGCGGTGGCGTGCTTGCCGCCATGGAAGTCCTGAAAAACCGCGACGTGGTTGCGATGCCGAAAAGCGCGGTCGCATAGAGCATGATGTCGTCCAACAACAGAAAGAGCGTGCAATGAACGCCCCTCTACAAACGACCGAAGACCTGCTCTACGTCGTCGAGGACGGCATTGCGCGGCTGACCTTCAACCGTCCGCAGGCGCGCAACGCGCTGACGTTTGCGATGTACGAGCAGATGGCGGCGATCTGCGAGGCCGTGAACGCCGACCACGCGATCAAGGCGATGATCCTCACCGGGACGGGCGACAAGGCGTTCGCCTCGGGCACCGACATCTCGCAATTTCGCGCCTTCAAGACCGCGCAGGATGCGCTCGACTATGAAGCGCGGATCGACCGCGTGCTGGGTAAACTGGAGCAGGTCAGGGTGCCGACGATTGCGGCCATCGCCGGCGCCTGCACCGGCGGCGGGGCGGGGATTGCTGCCTGCTGCGACATCCGGATCGGCACGGAGGCGACGCGGATCGGGTTTCCCATTGCGCGCACCCTCGGCAACTGCCTGTCGATGTCCAACATCAGCCGGCTGGTTTCCCTGATCGGGCCGGCGCGGACCAAGGACCTGATCTTCAAGGCGCGGCTGGTTGAGGCCCCCGAGGCGCTCGCGCTCGGCCTGCTCAACGAAGTGGTGCCGGATGTCGCCACCCTGCAGCGCCGCGCCGATGAGACGGCAAAGCTGGTTGCCGGCCATGCCCCGATCACGCTCGAAGTCACCAAGGAGGCGGTGCGCCGGATCCGGCGGACGCTGTCGCGCGACGAGGGCGAGGATCTGATCCTGCGCGCTTACATGAGCGAGGATTTCCGCGAGGGAATGGACGCCTTCCTCAACAAGCGCACGCCTAACTGGAAGGGTAAATAGACGCCGCTAACATTCTGCGATCTCATGCAAAATTCATACATGCGGAGTTGATGACCTACTTGAACTGAGTATCGTAACTCCACACAAAAAGGCGACAAGCCAATCCGGAAATTCCGGAATAAACAAAGACATAGGGAAGAAACCGCATGCAGAATATCATCAAAGCCGTGGCTGCGCTGGCAGCCATGCTGGCGAGTGCGCCGGCAATCGCTGGCTGGGAGCCGACCAAGCCCGTTGAAATCGTGGTTGCCGCGGGGGCGGGCGGGGCCTCCGACCAGATGGCGCGGATGATGCAGGCTGCGATTCAGAAAAACAATCTGATGAAGCAGCCGATGGTGGTCTCGCTCAAGGGCGGAGCATCCGGCGCCGAAGCGCTGATGTACATGAAGTCCGGCGAGGGCGACCCCAACAAGGTGCTGATCGCCTATTCGCTGATCTACATGCTGCCGCTGTCGGCGAAAATCCCGTTCAACTGGCGCGAGCTGACGCCGGTGTCGGTGGTGGCGCTGGACCAGTTCGTGCTGTGGGACAATAGCGCCGGGCCGAAGACGGTGAAGGAATTCATCGCCGCGGCCAAGGCAGCCGGTTCGCCGTTCAAGATGGGCGGGACCGGATCGAAGCGCGAAGATCATGTGCTGACCGTGTTCATGGAACAGAAGACCGGCGCGAAGTTCTCCTATCTGCCCTATAAGTCCGGCGGCGAGGCGGCGACGCAGCTGGTGGGCAACCACACCGAATCCAACGTCAACAATCCATCCGAAAATCTCGAGGTCTGGCGCGCCGGCCAGGTCCGCGCGCTCTGCGTGTTCGACAAGGAACGGATCTCCTACAAGACCAAGGTGACCGAGA
>JAQGKJ010000536.1 GCA_028290165.1 Bradyrhizobium sp.
GCCGTCTTCACCTCTCCCATAGGGAGAGGTCGGCGCGAAGCGCCGGGTGAGGGGTCCGGCTCTATCGATAGAGCGTAACCCCTCACCCCAACCCTCTCCCGATGGGAGAGGGGGCAGACTTCCATTGACGCGAGCCTAGTGAATCTCACCACGTCGCGGTGCCCTTCATGGTCGGCTGCCCGGCTGAGTTTGCGGTCCATAGTTCCATGCCGCCATCGGTCTTGTTGGCATTGATGGAAAACTCTGAGCCTTCGAACAAAGGCTGCAGCCCGCGATAGCTCAACTTCTTAGGAGCGGTGCCGCCATGCAGCTTGGTGGCGAGTTCCACGATAAAGGCCGCCTGCAGCGGGCCGTGGAAGATCAGGCCGGGATAGCCCTCGACCTTGGTGACGTAGTCGCGGTCGTAATGGATGCGATGGCCGTTGAAGGTCAGCGCCGAGTACCGGAACAGCAGCACGGGATCGGCCAAGTGGCTTTCGCGGTGCTGCGCGGGTGGCGGCGGCGCCGCCGGTTTGGCCGGTGCGGAGGCTTGCGCGGTCGAGACATCCCGATAGACGATATCCTGCCGCTCGCGCAGCGCGGTGCCGCGCGGCGTCGTGACCAGATGGTCGACGGATACGAAACACAGGACACCGGTGCTGCCGGTTTTCATGGTCACGTCCGCAATGCGCGAGGTTCGTGTCGAAACATCGCCAACGCGGAGCGGCTCAAGGAATTCCAGCTCGCCGCCGGCCCACATCCGCCGCGGCAGCGGCACCGGCGGCAGAAAACCGCCGCGCGTGGGATGGCCGTCCGGGCTCAGTGCCGACATCGGGAACACCGGCTGCGCCAGGCACCAATGCACCGTCCAGGGCGCGGCCTCGCCCGGCTGCGGATCGCCGATCTCCTGGAACAGCGTGGCGCGCAGGCCCTTCACCAGTTGCGCCGTGACGACGTCGGAAGCCTCGCTGGTGCGCCCGATCCACTGGCGCAAATGGTCGAGATCTGGTTTTTCGGTCATGACGATTTGGTCCGGACTTGAGAAGGCTTTGCAACGCTGATGCGCTCGCCGATCGCGGGCACGGCGCCGTAATGGCGCGGCGCGTCGACCACGATGGCAGCGGGCGCGGAATAGCTCACCGGTCCCGCCGGCGTGTCGACCTCGATGCGGCGCAGATGCGGGTGCACCGCAAGGTCGGCCATGGTGTTGACCTCGGCAAACGCGATGTCGGCGGCGGACAGGCGCTTCAGCAGCTCGTCGCGCGGCAACTGCCCAAAAATATCGCCGACGGTCTTGTCGGTCAGCTCGCGGTTGCGGACGCGCTCGACCATGTTGGAAAACCTCGCATCGTTGGGCAGGTCAGGCTGGCCCAGCACTTCCGCGCAAAGCTTCTTCCACTCGCGCTCGCTCTGGATCGAAATCAGGATATCCTTGCCGTCCTTCGAGCGAAACGCGCCGTAGGGCGCAATCGACGGATGCGCGAGGCCCATCCGCTGCGGCGGATTGCCCGCTTCGGCGTTGAGCAGCGGCACCGCCAGCCAGTCGGCCATCACGTCGAACATTGAAATCCGGATATCGGCGCCCTTGCCGGTGCGCGAGCGCGCGATCAAGGCTTCCAGGATCGCGGCATGCGCGGTGGCGCCGGTGGCGATATCGACAATGGAAAGACCGACGCGGGAAGGGCCGTCCGGCCCGCCGGTGATCGACGCCAGTCCGCTCTCGGCCTGGATCAGCATGTCGTAGGCCTTGCGGTGCGCGTAGGGGCCGTCGTCGCCATAGCCCGAAATGGTGCAGCAGATCAGCTTTGGGTAATCCCTTCGCAGCCGCTCCAGCGCAAAACCGAGCTTGTCCATCGAGCCGGGCTTTAAGTTTTGCAACAACACATCCGCACCAGCAATCAAGGCTTCAAGGCTGGCGCGGCCCTCTTTGGTGGCGAGGTCGATGACGACGGAGTCCTTGCCGCGGTTGAGCCAGACGAAATAGCTGCTCTGGCCCTTGGCGGCCGCATCGTAGCCGCGGGCAAAATCGCCCTCCGGCCGCTCCACCTTGGTGACATGCGCGCCGGCGTCCGCCAGCCGCGAGCTGCAGAAGGGCGCGGCGACCGCCTGTTCGACGGCAATGACGGTCAGTCCCTCAAGCGGCAGCATCTTTGTTTCTCAGTAGGAGCGGGGCATGCCCAGCACGTGTTCGGCCAGGTACGACAAAATAAGATTGGTCGAGATCGGCGCGACCTGATAGAGCCGCGTCTCGCGGAACTTGCGTTCGATATCGTATTCTTCGGCGAAGCCGAACCCGCCGTGGGTCTGCACGCAGGCGTTGGCGGCGTCCCAGGAGGCGTCGGCCGCCAGCATCTTGGCCATATTGGCCTCGGCGCCGCAATCGAGGCCGGCCTCGTATTTGCGGGTGGCTTCCCTGACCATCAGCTCGGCCGCGCGCATCGCGGCGTAGGCTTTCGCGATCGGGAACTGGATGCCTTGATTCTGGCCGATCGGACGGCCGAACACCGCGCGCTCCTTGGCGTAGGAGGAAGCCTTGGCGATGAACCATTTGGCGTCACCGACGCACTCGGCTGCGATCAGGATGCGCTCGGCATTCATGCCGGACAGGATGTAGCGAAAGCCCTTGCCTTCCTCGCCGATCAGGTTTTCCGCCGGCACCCTCATGTCGGTGAAAAAGACTTCCGTCGTCGAGTGGTTCATCATGGTGCGGATCGGACGGATCGAGAGCCCGTTATTCTTGGCTTCCCGCATATCGACGATGAAGACCGACAGGCCGTCGGTGCGCTTTTTGGATTTCTCTTTCGGCGTGGTGCGGGCCAGCAAGATCATCAGGTCGGAATATTCGGCGCGGCTGGTCCAGATCTTCTGGCCGTTGACGATGTAACTGTCGTTGCCTTCGCGCTTGGCAAAGGTCTTCAGCGAGGAGGTATCGGTGCCGCTGGTCGGTTCGGTGACGCCGAACGCCTGCAGCCGCAATTCGCCGCTGGCGATTTTCGGCAGCCATTTTGCCTTTTGCTGCTCGCTGCCGTGGCGGAGCAGTGTCCCCATCGTATACATCTGCGCATGGCAGCCGCCGCCATTGCACCCGGCGCGCTGGATCTCTTCGAGGATCGCGGCCGCGGCGGACAGTTTCAGCCCGGCGCCGCCATATTCTTCGGGGATCAATACCGAAAGATAGCCGGCTTCCGTCAGCGCATCGACGAAGGCCTTGGGGTAGACCATCTCGCGGTCGAGCTGGCGCCAATATTCGCCGGGAAACTGGGCGCATAGTTTCGCAACGGCGTCGCGGATATCGGCATATTCGTCTTGTTGTTCTGTGGCGGTCATCGGAACTCGGCTGGCAGATCGAGTGCGCGCATGGTGGCCGTACAGAATGCGCAGAGGGTTTCGGAGGCCTCGTTCTTGCTGAAGACTTCGACCGTGGCAACCCCGATCGAGCCCGACATTTTCAGGGTCTTGGCGCGGGCCACAAGCTCGCTGCCATCAGCGGGAGACAGGAAATTGACCTTGATTTCGACGGTGACCCCTATCCGCCCCTTCGGCAATCCCGAAGTGAGCGCGATCCCGGCGGCATGATCCGCCAGCGCGGCAATGACGCCGCCGTGAAAATGACCAAGGAATTGCAGCAGTTCGGGCCGGCGCGGCAGCGCGACCTCCGCGCTGCCCGGCTCGACGGCGACGATGCGAAAGCCCGCGGCGTGGCTGAAGCCCTTGGCG
>JAQGKJ010000546.1 GCA_028290165.1 Bradyrhizobium sp.
CCAGCACGTATCCGGGCGGATATTCGTGCACGCCCTGAAGCACCGCGACCCAGTTCGACGCATCGCGGTTGAGATGCACAAAACTTTCCGAGCCGGTGATATCGGTCACGGTGACGGTGGACTGAAACGCGTGGCGGCCGGCCATTCCGTTGGCGACCTCGAGCTGATGGGCGCGGAAGCCGACCCGGTAGGCGCCATCGCCGAGCTTTGCATAGAGTCCTGACGCCGGTGCCTGCACGCCGCCGGCGTACTGCACCGAGCCGTTGAACTTCTCGATCCCGACGATGTTGAGCGGGGGATCGGAAAACACCTGCGCGACGCGCAAGCTGTCGGGATGGCGATAGACTTTTGGCGTCTCGCCGGCCTGCAAGACCTCGCCTTCCCACATGCAGACGGTATTGCCGCCAAGCAACAAGGCTTCGGTAGGCTCGGTAGTGGCATAAACAAATATCGCGCCGGAGGCCTCGTAGATGCGCGGCAATTCGGTGCGTAATTCCTCGCGCAGCTTGTAATCGAGATTGGCGAGCGGCTCGTCGAGCAGCACCAGATCGGCGCCCTTGACCAGCGCGCGCGCAATCGCGGTGCGCTGCTGCTGGCCGCCGGACAATTGCAGCGGCGTGCGGTTCAGATAGGGCTCCAGCTGCAGAAGCTTTGCGGCCTCCCGGACGCGAAGGTCGATCTCCGCGCGCGGCTTGCCCTGCACCCGCAACGGCGAGGCGATGTTTTCATAGACTGATAGCGAGGGATAATTGATGAACTGCTGATAGACCATCGCCACCGAACGCTGCCGCACGTCGAAGCCGGTGACGTCCTTGCCGTCGACCAGCACGCGCCCGGTGGTCGGCTTGTCGAGACCGGCGAGCAGCCGCATGATCGAGGTCTTGCCCGCCAGCGTCGGGCCGAGCAGCACGCTGAGCGTGCCGCGCTCGAGCGTCAGCGAGACGTCGCGGATGGTCGGAATGCCATCGACGGATCGCGTCACGTGCTCGAGCGTAACGCTCATGTCCACCCTCCTGCTTCACGCAAGCGATTTTCGAGGGGCAGACGATGGGCTGCAATCCAGTCGTCGATGGCGGCGATTTCGGCAGGTGCCAATCGCAACCCAAGTTTGGATCGCCGCCATACGATGTCGTCGGCGGTACAAGCCCATTCCACCGCCATCAGGTACCTGACTTCGCTCTCCGTCAAGGTGGCGCCGAAGGACTGGCCGAGATCGGCCATCGATTTCGCGTTGCCGAGCAGTTTGGTGGCACGGGTGCCATAGGCATGCGCCAGCCGGTTGGCGTGCGCGGGGATAAGGAACGGATAGTCGCGCTGCAGTTCCGCTGATAGCGCAGGGATCGCCGAGACGTCGAGATCGCCGCCAGGCAGCGGCGATTTGGCGGTCCAGCCTTCGCGCGCGATGGCGCTGCGCAAGTATGGCGACAGCCGTTCGAGCGCTTCCTCGGCGAGGCGGCGATAGGTCGTGATCTTGCCGCCGTAGATCGACAACAGCGGCGCGCCGCCCGGCGTATCGAGCTCAAACACGTAATCGCGGGTGGCAGCTTTGGCTTCGCTGGCGCCGTCATCATAGAGCGGGCGAACGCCGGCATAGGTCCACACCACGTTCTCGGGCCTTACCGGTTTGGCAAGATATTCGCTGACGGAATCGCAGAGATATTTAATCTCTTCGGTCGAGGCCTTCACCTTGGCCGGGTCGCCATCAAAGTCGCGGTCCGTGGTGCCGATGAGCGTAAAGTCGTCCTGGTAGGGAATGACGAAAACGATCCGCCCGTCGCTGTTCTGGAACATGTAGGCGCGGTCATGCGCATAGAGTTTTGGCACCACAATGTGCGAGCCCTGCACCAGCCGCACCTTGGCTCGCGCGTTGACGCCGGCGCCCGACGCCAGCACCTGCTCGACCCATGGACCGCCGGCGTTGACCAGCACGCGGGCACGGATGGTCGAGCGCTCGCCGCTCGGTGTGTGCTGGACCGTGACCTGCCAGATCCCATCGGTTTGCCGGATCTCGACCGCGCGCGAGCGGGTGCGGATTTCGGCGCCGCGATCGGCCGCATCGCGCGCGTTGAGAATCACCAGCCGCGCGTCATCGACGAAACAGTCGGAATATTCGAAGCCTTTGGTGTAGCGGTTGGGGACCAGGGGTTGTCCGACCTCATCGCGCGCCAGGTCGACCGAGCGCGTCGGCGGCAGCAGGTTTCGGCCGCCGATATGGTCGTAGAGAAACAGGCCGAGCCGCAGCAGCCAGGCTGGGCGCAGGCCATCGTGGTGCGGCAATACGAATCGAAGCGGACGGATGATATGCGGGGCGATCTGCCAGAGGATCTCGCGCTCGATCAGTGCCTCACGCACCAGCCGAAACTCGTAATATTCGAGATAGCGCAGGCCGCCATGCACGAGCTTGGTCGACCAGGACGACGTCCCGCTTGCCAAGTCATTCATTTCGCACAGGAAAACAGAATTACCCCGGCCCGCCGCATCACGCGCGATGCCGCAGCCGTTGACACCGCCACCGATGATAGCGAGGTCGAATATCCGATCCAATGGCGCTTCCCCGGCGTTCGCCTATTCATTTTAGCGATTTGGCTTTCGGTTTTGAATAAATCACAACAAAATGCGAAAGCAAGTGAAAATGGGGAACTGGGCCGAATCCTTCGTCATGGCCGGGCTTGTCCCGGCCATCCACGTCCTTTTTGCCTAGGCGCAGCAAAGACGTGGATGCCCGGCACAAGGCCGGGCAAGACGAGTCTCTGTTGAGGGGCTCGCCTCTCAGGGATGACGGGGATCATTCCTACCGCAGCCGCGTGACGGTCGAGGGAAGCTCGCTGCCGTTTTCGTCGATATCAGCCCCAGCCTTCGGCATCACCTCGATCACCTCGATGCCTCTGCTCTGGCAGATGTTGGCCAGTCCCGCCGGCAGTGCCGCGTCGGTGACAAAGGTCTGGATCTGGCTGATATGGGCGATGCGGACCGGCGCGCTGCGTCGCAGTTTTGTCGAATCGGCGACCAGTATCACGCTGCGCGCGTTGGCGATGATGGCCTGCGCCGCCTGCACCTCGCGATAATCAAAATCGAGTAGCGCGCCCTCCTCGTCGATTGCGGACGCGCCGATGATGGCGTAATCGACCTTGAACTGGCCAATGAGACTGATCGCGGTCGAGCCGATCACCGCGCCATCGGCGCGCCGCACCGCACCGCCGGCCACGATCACCTCGATGCGGGGGTGCCTGT
>JAQGKJ010000550.1 GCA_028290165.1 Bradyrhizobium sp.
CACCCGGCTCTGCACCTGGGCGGCGTGCGAGGCCCGCGCCTTGAAGCGCTCGATGAACTTGATTTCCTTTGCCAGCATCGCCTGCTGGCGTTCGAACTGGGCCTGTTGCTGTTTCTCGTTCAGAGCGCGCTGCTGCTCGTAGAACTCGTAATTGCCCGAATAGGTCGTAAGCTGACCGCCATCGATCTCCACGATCTTGGTGACGATACGGTTCATGAACTCACGGTCGTGCGAGGTCATCAACAGCGCGCCCTCATAGCCCTTGAGGAATCCTTCCAGCCAGATCAGGCTCTCCAGATCCAGATGGTTGCTCGGCTCGTCCAGCAGCATGGCGTCAGGGCACATCAGGAGAATGCGGGCCAGCGCCACGCGCATTTTCCAGCCGCCCGACAAGGCGCCGACGTCACCGTCCATCATCTCCTGGCTGAAGCTGAGGCCCGCCAGGACTTCGCGCGCCCGACCCTCCAGGGCGTAGCCGTCCAATTCCTCAAAACGCCCCTGCACCTCACCGTAGCGCGCGATGATTTCCTCCATATCGTCGGCCCTGGCAGTGTCTCCCATGGCGGCCTCCAGTTCCCGGAGTTCGCTGGCGACCGCGCTCACGGGACCGGCACCGTCCATCACCTCCGCCACTGCGCTGCGGCCCGACATCTCGCCGACGTCCTGACTGAAATAACCGATGGTCACGCCGCGATCGACGGCCACCTGGCCCTCGTCGGGCAGTTCCTCGCCCGTGATCATCCGGAACAGCGTGGTCTTGCCGGCTCCGTTGGGACCGACGAGGCCGATCTTCTCCCCCCTCTGAAGCGCAGCCGAGGCCTCAATGAAGAGAATCTGGTGGCCGATCTGCTTTGAGATGTTGTCGAGACGGATCATGGATACTCGGACCTTTAAAAAAGTTTCGGCCGCTCTTAGTCCATGCGGCGCGCTGGCGGAAGGGTGTTCCGAGCGGTTGGTTTTGTCTGGGGATTGAACCGGCTGTTTGCGTGCGTCGACGGAAAGATCGTGCAACGCTGCCGCTAAAGCGACTGGGGGGGCCTTCAATGATCCTTCAATCTCTGGCCGGATTGCCGGCATTCCTGGCCTATTTCTGTACGGCCATCATTGCGGTCGTCGCCTATCTCTTCGTCTACACCCGCGTCACGCCGCACGATGAGTTCCAGTTGATCCGCACAACGACCCGGCGGTCGCGATCGCGCTGGCCTGAGCCTGCTCGGTTTCGTGCTGCCGGTTGTGAGCGCCATCGCCCATTCCGCCAATGTCGTGGATTGCCTGATCTGGAGCGCGATCGCGCTGATCGTTCAAATCGCCGTCTACTATGCCGTCAAGATACCGGTGCCGAACCTGTCGGCGAAGATCGCCGCCGGCGAAGTCGCCGCCGCGATCTGGCTTGGGCTCGCCTCGCTCGCCGCCGGCGCGCTCAACGCCGCCTCGATGATCTATTGATCATGGCAGAGAAGCCAACAAAACAATTTGGCAAGCGCCGGCCTGTAGCGATGCCAGCCGCGCCGCCTGTGAAGCGCTCCGGCCATGTGGCGCTGCTGCTGATGGGCACCTTCGCGATCGGCGGCGGCGCCTATGCACTGATGCCGAACCAGAATTCCGGCGCCAATCAGCCCGGAACGGCGGCGGACTTGCAAACCGGCGCCGGATGCCCGCCACGCAGTTCTTCATCCGGCGGGTCGGGCGGCTCGTCGTCGCGCAGCAATTTCTTCAGCGGCGATTCCTCGTCAAGCCGTTCGCCCTCCGGCATTTCGTCCGATTCCGGCTCTGGCGGCGTGACGCGCGGCGGATTCGGCTCGTTTGCGCGGGCCTTCACGGCGCATTTTTCCGGCGGCGGTTGACCAGGCGGAGCGTGCCGCACGTTCCTGTGAAGCTGTCGGCTTTTGCTTGCCTCCTCGCCTCCTGGTGAGAGACTATCGGCCGTTCTCCTTGCATAGCCTAGGGCCGCAACATGAAACGCTCGCGCCGCGTCATCTTGACCATGATGGGAACTGCAGCCGTCGGCGCCGTGTCGATGGGCTTTGTGCCGCGAGAGGGCTGCGGGCCCGGGGGCACGCCGGTACCCGGCCCGGACGGCAGGCCCTATTGCCGCGCAACCTATGGCGGCTTCGGCGGTGTGCCGCATCGATTTCATGGGCACGGACATGGTGGCCATGGTGGTCATGGCCACGGCGGCTAGCGCGCTGCCAACCGAAATGCGCTAATATCATTCATGCAGCGCATTATTTGCCCCGAGCGCGACGACTGGCGCGCTACCGCTGACGAAACCGGGTTTGATTTTCACACCATCGACGGCGAGCGCTATTGGGACGAACGCGCCTATTATGCCTTCACGCTGGATCAGATCGAGCGTCAGATCGAAGAGCCCGCCGGGGAAATCGACGCGATGTGCCTCGAACTCGTTGCTCATGCGATCGACGACGAAAGCACGCTGCGCCGATTGAAGATACCGGAAACGTTCTGGCCGCTGATTTCCGAAAGCTGGTACCGCGACGAGGCCAGCCTCTACGGCCGGCTCGACCTCAGCTTTGACGGACACGGTCCCGCGAAACTGCTGGAATATAACGCGGATACACCGACCTCGATTTTCGAGTCGGCGGTGTTTCAGTGGACGTGGCTGGAGCAGGCGATCGAGCGGCAGATCATTCCGGGCCGTGCCGACCAGTTCAACTCGATCCATGAGCGCCTGATCGAGGCGTGGAAAAAGCTCGGCGGAGAACGCCACCTTCATCTCGCGGGCGCGACCGAAAATCCCGAGGATGCCGGCACGCTGGCCTATCTTGAGGACACCGCGCGGCAGGCCGGTCTTGCCACCACGCTGATCGATATCGAGGACATCGGATGGCGCGATGACGGCGGGTTCGTCGACCTCGACGATCGCTCAATCGAGTTTGCGTTCAAACTATATCCCTGGGAATGGATGTTTCAGGATGAGTTCGGCGAACGCCTCATCAAAGCGCTGACGCGCTGGATCGAGCCGCCATGGAAGGCCATCCTTTCCAACAAGGGCATCCTTCCATTGCTGTGGGAGATGTTTCCCCATCACCCCAACCTGTTGCCGGCTTATTTCGAGGACGACCCGAATTCGGCAAGCCTCGGCGCCTCCTTCGTACGCAAGCCGCTCTATTCCCGAGAAGGGGCCAACGTCGCGCTGGTCAGCGCGGGCGTAACGCTGGTGGAACAAAAGGGGCCATATGGCGCCGAGTTTTATTCGCCAGGCGATCGCGCCGCTGCCGAATTTTTCCGACCAGTATCCGGTGCTTGGAAGCTGGCTGATCGACCACACCCCGTGCGGGCTATCGATCCGCGAGGACGCCAACCCGATCACCGGCAATGCGTCGCGATTTCTGCCGCACGCAATTTTGTAAGCCCGCTCTATCGCGAGGCAACCGCCTTCAGCGCTTGCCGCGTCAGCGCCGTGGCACCGGCGCGCGCCGTTCGGGCGGGGTTCGGAGAATAAAGTCCGCGCCGCTCCGGATAGGGCTTGAAGGCGTCGGATATCCAGACCACGGATTCGGCGGCGCCCAGCGCCAGCACGCCATCTGCTTCGAGCATTTTTGAAAGGCGATCGAAGATGCTGGCCTTGGTGTCCTGGTCGAAATAGATCAGCACGTTACGGCAGAAGATCACGTCGAAGGTGCCAAGATGAGAAAAGTCCTGCAGCAGGTTGAGCTGCCGGTGCTGCACCATGGCGCGCATGTCGGCATTGAGCTGCCACAGCTCTCCGGTCTGGGTGAAATACTTGACCAGCATCTGGATCGGCAGGCCGCGCTGAACCTCGAATTGGCTGAAGATGCCGGCCTTGGATTTTTCG
>JAQGKJ010000570.1 GCA_028290165.1 Bradyrhizobium sp.
AGCTGGACGCGGCGCGAGGTATATTCGCGCGGCAACTGCGTGGCATCGAGCGTTCCGCGCCAGGCGATCAGCCCGGAGAACTGCGGCTGCACGTTTGGAAACAAATGATGCCGGACGGTGGACCAGATTCCATCGGCGCCAATCAGCGCCAGCGCCAATTCCTGCTGACGCGTCATGCCGCTGCGCTGGACCACGGTCATCCCCTTGGCATGGGTGACGGTGTCTTCGAACTGGCAGCCGAGCCGCAATTCGATATCGGGATTATCGTTGACGTGGGCTTGCAATGCGGCTTGCAGATCGGCGCGATGCACCACCCAATAGGGCGCGCCGGCGGCTTGCGTGGCGGCGTCGCCGAGCGGCAGGCGGCTGACTTCACCGCCGGCTCTGGCGCTCATCAGGCTGATGGCGTCGGGGGTGACCGCGCACGAGGCAAGCCGCGGCTGCAATCCGAGTTCGATCAGCACGCGGCTGGCGTTGGGCGAGAGCTGCAGGCCGGCGCCGGCCTCCTCGAGGCGTTCGGCTTTCTCGAGGATGACGACGCGAAAGCCTCGTCCGGCGAGCGCGAGCGAGGCCGTCAATCCTCCGATCCCGGCACCAGCGACGAAGATGGTGCGTGACGCAGCCACCGGCCGATCAGGCGACCTTGTCTCTCTCCAGGCATTCGGGCGGCCGGGCTTCACCGGGCGCGAGGTCGGTGGCGTAGCGAATCAGCGTCGAGCAATAGGGGCAGATGATCTCGTTGTCGTTGCCGAGATCAAGGAAAACATGCGGGTGATCGAACGGCGGATTGGCGCCCACACACATGAATTCCTGCGAGCCGATCTCGATGACGGGGACGCCGGCATCGTTGTGGAAGTGCGGAACGACATGGTCGGACATAGTATTCACCTTGAGTGGCAATGAAGGCGGACGCAATCAACACAACGCAGCAGGTT
Organism: Bradyrhizobium sp.; assembly: GCA_028290165.1. The sequence continues at coordinate 936 of JAQGKJ010000570.1, forward strand.
GAAATGCCACGTACCATACTGGCGGGTATTGGTGATTCCCAGCGCCCGGCCGCTCATCTGCTCATGCAAATTCGACACAATCTTGTCGTCCGAGAGAAGCCCTTCTTTCGTCGGGGACGTTGTGTCTTAAAAACGGCACACCATGTTGGGGAAAGCGGAAACACTGGGGTTTTCGGATGAAACGCTCGCGTATCGCTTCGGCTTTGGCCGGCACGGCAGTGTGCGCGCTGGCGTGCGCCTTGCTTTGGCCGCATGCGCGCGACGCCGGCCGCGTTCTGGCGGCCCAGGACGATCCGGCGGAACTGTCCGATCTCCAGCTCAATTCTGCTTTGCGGAACAACCCGGCCGTGGTCGCGCAGAACATCGAAGCGGCGCTGGCCGCAGGCGACGCCGATCTCGCCGGCAGCTTTGTCGAGCTTGCCGGGCAACAAAACATTCCGCTTGACGACGGACTGACGGGGCGGGTGAGCGACGCCGTCGCGGATGAAAATTCGTCGTCGCACTTTGCCAAACGCTTTGCCACTGGCTTCGTCACCGGAAACGCCGACGATGTAGCGAGCCTGTCGGGGACGGTTGCCGGCGATCTCTTTGTGTTCGGCGACATCCGCGACGTGGCGCGCGAAGGCAAGCATCTGGCGATGGGCGAGGATACCGACCGGCTGGTGCTGGGTCTGGCGGCCGTCGGCCTTGCGGTCACCGTGGCGACTTATGTCTCCATCGGCGGCGTGGCGCCGGTGCGCGCCGGTCTCACCCTGGTCAAGGATGCCCGCAAGGTCGGGCGGCTGGGCGAGGGGCTCACGGAATGGGCCGGCCGCTCGGCGCGCGGGATGGTCGATGCGCCGATGCTGCAGAATGCGGTCGCCTCCGGCTCGGTGATGCGGCCGGGCGAGACCGTCAGTGCGATCAGGGCCGCCTTCCATGCCGAGAAGGCCGGCGCGCTGGTCCGGCTCGCCAAGGATGTCGGACGCCTCAGCGAGAGAGCGGGGATCCGCGCCGCGCAGGACACCTTGAAAATTGCCGAAAATCCGAAGGACGTAGCGCGCGCCGCGCGCCTTGCGGAATCCAGGGGCGGCCAGACCCGTGCGATCCTCAAAGTGCTGGGCCGCGGCGCCCTGCTGCTGGCGGCAGGTGCGTTCAATCTCACGCTCTGGCTGTTCAGCGCGCTGCTGGCGCTGTTCGGCTTGTTGTCTTCAATCAAGGCCACCACCGAACGGCTGACCCAATCCTGGCTCGATCGCAAAAAGGCGCGGCGGTTGCGAAAACAGATGGCAGCTGCCGCTTCGGCGTCTGACGCGTCTGTCGCGGGCGCCGTCGTTGGCGGCTGAGTTTTACTCATGAACTTCAACTCTGGTCTTACCGCGAATTCAGCTTCTACCTCTCCCTCAGGGAGAGGTCGGCGCGCAGCGCCGGGTGAGGAGTTATGGTCCATCGATAGACCGTAACCCCTCACCCCAACCCTCTCCCAAAGGGAGAGGGAGCACACTTCCGCCGGAACAATCATCACGAACAAAAATGGAATGACCGATGCCGAGTTTTCACAACGGCGATGTTGAAATCGCCTATCTCGACGAGGGCGAGGGCGATCCGATCCTGCTCGTGCACGGCTTTGCCTCGACCAAGAACGTGAACTGGGTGTATCCGACCTGGGTTTCCGAGCTTAAGAAAAACGGCCGCCGCGTCATCGCGCTCGACAATCGCGGCCATGGCGAGTCGACAAAACTCTACGATCCCGCAGCCTATCACATCGATACCATGGCCGGGGACGTCAGCGCCCTGATGGATCATCTGAACATCGAACGCGCCGATATCATGGGCTATTCGCTGGGATCACGGATGACGGCCCGGCTTGCGCTGCGCCAGCCGCAGCGGCTGCGTTCGGCGATTTTAGGCGGCATCGGGATCGGCCTGATCGAAGGCGGCGGCCCCGGCGAAAACGTCGTGGCAGCGCTGGAGGCGCCCTCGCTCGAGCAAGTCACCGATCCGGTGGGACGGACGTTCCGCGCCTTCGCCGACCAGACCCGCTCCGATCGCCTGGCGCTCGCCGCCTGCCTGCGCGGCTCGCGGACGCTGATGACAAGGGAGGAAGCTGCCGCCATTACCGTGCCCGTGCTGATCGCGGTCGGCACCGCCGACGAAATCGCGGGCTCGGCGCAAGCGCTCGGAAAGATCATCCGGGGTTCGCAGCTGCTCGACATTCCCAACCGCGACCACATGCGGGCCGTCGGCGACAAGGTCTACAAGGCGGGCGTGCTGGATTTTCTGTCACGGCGAAAGTGAATTGTCTTGCGGCTCGTCGTCATCTGCGAAATGTCTGATCGCCGCGATCAGCGCCACGAAGGTGGCAATCCAGGCCAAGCGCGCGCCGTAGCGATCGTGCCGGCCCGATATCACACCGCAGATAAAGGCGTTGCCGAGCATGGCGAGCGAAACCGTCGCAGCGAGCAGCGTAAGATCATCCAACCGCCGGCGCCAGATGCCGCGTCCGAACAAGGCAAAGACCAGCAGCAACGAGACCAGCGCGACAGGAACGTGGATCCAGTTGATCGCCGCGAAATTGATGTCCCAATGCTGCTGATGCGCCGCGCGCATCGGCTTGAGCTGCTCGGGCAGATAGTGCTCGATAATGCCGTAGGTGTGGGGAATCCAACCATTGGTGCCTTCGCCGGTCGCGACGTGAACCAGTTGTTGGGCGGTGGCGGCGATCACCGCCTCGGCCTGCCAGAGCGGATACTCGGCGAGCGAACGGGCGACGATAAAGCCCATCTCGTCATTCATGCCCTTGAAGCGGCCGAGCGTATTGAACATGCTGTTGCCCCACAGGAATT
>JAQGKJ010000583.1 GCA_028290165.1 Bradyrhizobium sp.
GCCCGAATTAAATACGCCGCCGAGCAGCACACCGATCCCCTGTTGCTGCGCCAGCGGCAGGAACTGCGCCAACGCCGGTTGCTCCAGCAGCGAATAGCGCCCGGCGAGCAGCATGGTGTCGAACGACCCGGCTTGCGCGAAACGCACGCACATCTCGGCCTCGTTCACGCCGATCCCGATGCCCGCGACCACACCTTCTCCGCGAAGCCGGTCGAGCGCCACATAGGCGCCGGACATGGCTTCGCGAAACCGGTCCTCGATCGCATCGACGCCATGGGTCCAGACATCGACGTCGTGGATCAGCAGCAGGTCCAGCCGGTCGGTACCCAACCGCAACAGCGACTGTTCCACCGAACGCATGGTACCGTCATATGAATAGTCGACCATCGCGCGGTGTGGCTGCCCACCGACAAAGCCGGAACCGTCACTTGGCCCGTGAAGCGGGTCCATCCAGCGACCGATCTTGGTGCAGACCACAATGTCCTGTCGCGACACGCGCCTGATTACCGTCCCGCAGCGATGTTCGGCCAGGCCGCGGCCATAATGCGGGGAAGTGTCGAGAAAGTTGATGCCCAACTCGAATGCGCGCTCTGCCGCTGCGATAGAAGTGGCGTCGTCCAACTTCGCGAACAGATCGCCAAGCGGCGCCGTTCCGAACCCCAGAACCGAGACCTGAAGCCCCGTCCGGCCAAGCTGACGGCGCGGCACTGCGGATACCGGAATCATATCGGACGATTTTCTTCCGGTCGGTTGCCCGGGCGTGCCGGCGCTTGCTTTGTTGAGACCCTGCCTGCCAATAGACTATTTCCGTTCACGGTTATCCAACGCCATCACCGGCCGACCGGCGCAGCCGTTGCGAGGGTGCACTGGCTAGACAATGATTTTGCCACCGATAACACCCAAAAGGAAGCGGATCCGATTTCGCTGCAAGGCATCGAATTAAATGCACTGGACCCGCAATTCGGATAATCAGCCCCGGCGGCAAGCGAGATTCACCCGCCTCGCCGCGTTTCAAGCTCGCGTTGCACGTCCGCCAGGGCCGGCGGTTCGACCAACAGACCCTGTCGTTCGTAGCGACGACGGCTCCGGCTGAAGCGCACGACGACGGCGTATCTTGTGCTTTTCGCCTTCACCCGCCGCGACAACAGCGCATCACCTGCCGGCAGGAATTCGAGATCATCGAGACCCACGCAGGATAGGCATGCCGGGCCGGGATTTTCCATCATCAGGAAATCGCCGGTGCCGCCGCATCGATGGCACGTCCATTCGTGCTTCAATGGCTGTACCACCACCAGATCCGGAGCACGGCTTGCCTTGTCTGCGAGGCGCTCGCGTTTCTTATCGGAGAGTTGTTGTGAGACCCAATGGGTCCGGTACAGCGCCTCGATCGCGGGGTCTCCGCTTCGGCTGAAGCGCAGCGTCTGGCGTTGCGGATTGCGTGCGACATAGTCCGCCGGGCTTGCTGACAAGCCTCTGCCGGTTGCCCAGGCTTGCAACAGCTTCAAGGCTTCCAGCATGCGGGGCAGACCGATCTGCACAGCGCCCTCGAGGCAATCGATCTGAGCTCGCCGCCAGCGTTCCACCGTCGAACCGTCAAGCCATCCGATCAGGAGGAGTACGTCGATGGCACTAACATATTGATGGGCGGCAAGTGTTGTCTCCGCGGCCTTGGCGACGCGGTCGGCGAGTGGGGTTCGGTTCTTTCGGCTCATCGCTCCGTGAACCCTGTTGCGGTCCTGGCGCGCGATACAAATGGTGCCCAGGGGCGGGATCGAACCACCGACACTGCGATTTTCAGTCGCATGCTCTACCAACTGAGCTACCTGGGCACTTCCAGCCCATGGAGGACTTGGGAGCGCCGGTTTATAGTCAGGCTGGCTTGCCCTGTCCACCACGGTTCGCCCTCGGCTACGCGTGGCGCAGCCATGCGATAGCCGAAAGCGGTGCGTGCCCGGCGTAGCCCGCAGGGCGAAGACGGGCTATCGCTCAAAGGGGGCGCTAACAGCCTAAAAACGCACGATATATCGACGATTCCGAGTAGCGACGGCGGGGCAAGGCCCGCGATTCGACATCCGCCGGTTCCGGCATCATCCCGGAGGCGGGCCGGCTTTTTCCGCGGTCAGTTTTCGACCCTGATTTTCGCTTCCTGGATCACCGGGCCCCATTTGTCGGTTTCCGATTTCAGGAAGGCGGCGAGCTCTGATGGCGTCGAGCCTTTCGGGGTCGCGCCGAGGTCCTCGAACCGCGACTTGACCGGCGCATAGGCCAGCGCCGCATTGGTGTCGGCGTTGATCCTGGCGATGACATCCTGCGGCGTCTTTGCCGGCACGAAGAAGCCGAACCAGGAGAACACGTCGAAGCCGGGCACGCCGGACTCGGCGATGGTCGGAATATCAGGCACCGCGGCGACGCGCTCTTTGGTCGTCACCGCAAGCCCGCGCAGGCTGCCGGACCGCACATGCGACACGATCGAGGGCATGTTGTCGAAGATGACATCGACACGGCCCGGAATCAGGTCGTTGATCGCCGGCGCCCCGCCGCGATAGGGGATATGCGTCATCTCGACCTTCGCCA
>JAQGKJ010000588.1 GCA_028290165.1 Bradyrhizobium sp.
AGATAGGCTGCACCCGGTTCGGCCGCGGCCGCGATGGCGTCGGAGATGGTCGTGGGTCTGACGTAATCGAATGTCTTCATGAGGAGCGCCTCCGGTCGACTTCGACAAGGCTTTGCTGGACGTCCAGCACCGCATCGGTGATCCCGGAATAGGCCCCGCATCGGCAGAGATTTCCGCTCATGCCTTAGCGGATCCGTTCCGGATCGTCGCCGGCCTGGCCTTCCTGGATCAGGCCGATCGCGCTCATGATCTGCCCGGGCGTGCAGAATCCGCACTGCATCCCGTCATGCGCGATAAAGGCGGCCTGCACCGGATGCAATTGGTCGCCGCGAGCGACGCCCTCGATGGTGAGGATGTCGGCGCCATCATGGCTGACCGCCAAGGCCAGGCAGGAATTGATCCGTCGTCCGTCGACCAAAACCGTACAGGCCCCGCATTGGCCGCGGTCGCAGCCCTTCTTGGTTCCCGGCAGGTCGAGACGCTCGCGCAGGAGATCGAGCAGCGTGACGCGCGGATCGCCGAGCTCGACGTTCCGCCGCACGCCGTTCACGGTGAGGCTGATGGAGAAGCTCATGCAGGGCTCCGATCAATGCTATGGTCAAATTGGTTCGCGTCCGCTCGCGCTGATCGGCGGGCGGCTTCAGGCTGGTCGTCGTCGTGATATACGGAGGCGTCCTCCGTTTTACAAGAGGAGGGAAGACCAGATCGCGCGTGCGGAAGCGCGGGAACCGGTTTTCCGGAAAGATCATGTTCAAACAAAGGGATGAGGTCGCGATCCGGTTCAATCTCATCGAATTGTGATCTAGATTGGTCAGATGGCAAATCCGTCCGCAGCAACACTTCGCAGGCCCCGCGCCGATGCGATTCGCAATCGCGAGCGCGTGCTGGAGGCCGCGAAGGCTGTCTTCAGCGCCGGCGGCCCGGACGCGAGCCTGGAAGCCGTGGCGAAACGGGCCGGTGTCGGCATCGGCACGTTGTATCGCCATTTTCCGACGCGCGAGGCCCTGTTCGAGGCGGTCTACCGGCGCGAAGTGCAGCAGCTCAGCGAGCTCGCAGAGCAGTTGAAGAGCGAGGCCGAGCCGGTCGACGCCTTGCGTCGCTGGCTGCGATCCAATGTCGAGTTCGTTGCCACCAAGAAGGGCATGTCGGCGGCGCTCGAGCTTGCCGTGCACGGCTCGTCGGAACTCTACGCCCACACCTTCGACCGCCTGACCAAGGCCGTCGGCGCGTTGCTGGAACGCGCGGTCGCGGCCGGCAAGATCCGCGCCGATATCAGCCCTGAAGACCTGCTGCGCGCCCTCGTCGGCATGTGCTACATGCACGATCAGCCCGGCTGGCAGACCAGCGTGCTACGGCTGGTCGATATCTTCGTCGACGGTCTTCGCGTGCAAACCGGCATCGGCAAAGCGGCGACGGCGCTGTCACGACGCGACGGCGCCAAGACGAGCGTAAGGAAGAAGAAGTCTCGGCGGCCCGGATCGCGCTAGTAAAGATCGGGCAGCGAAGCCGGCTACGGCCGCCGGAGATCTGAGGAGCGAACCTTTGGGCGAAGCCGAATCTTCCTCGCTGATCGTGCAAGGCCGCAATGTCATCGTCACCGAGGTGGTCGAACGCGCGATCGCGGAGCGGCCCGTGCACGACACGATCGAGCAGATCATGGAATGGCTGATCGGCGGCGCGCGGCAGGTCGGCTCATTCGCGCGAACGATCGACGAATTGTCGTGGCGGCTGGCGGCGGCGGGGATTCCCGTGCTGCGCGTCAGCTTGCGCGGCGGTACGCTGCATCCGCAATTTCTCGGCGCCTTCTACGTCTGGTGGCGCAGCAGCGCGCAAACGCAGGAAATCATGATCACGCATGAGGTCGCCGATCTGATTCCGCCTGCGCAAAATCCGGTGTTGCGGGTGCAGGGCGGCGAAATCCTGCGGCGCCGGCTGGAAGGGCCGGAAGCGCGTCTGGACTTTTCGGTCTTGCACGATCTGAAGGCGCGCGGCGCAACCGATTATTATGCGCTTCCCGTTGGCGGCGCCTTCGGGCCTCGGGCCTATATGGCGGCCTATGTCACCGACAGGCCGGGCGGGTTTTTGGAGCGGGAGATCGCCGATCTTGCCGCGGTGTCGGAACGGCTCTCGATCGTCGCCGACATGAACAGCCAGCGACAGATCGCCGAAAACGTCCTCAAGGCCTATCTTGGACCGCAGACCGGACGCAAGGTTCTGGCCGGCCAAATCCGGCGCGGCAGCGGCGAGGCGATCGCCGCCGTGCTTTGGTCGTCGGACCTGCGCCGCTTTACGCAAATGTCCGATCGACTCCCCGGCGAGAATGTCATCGGCATTCTGAACGATCTGTTCGACCTGCAGGCAAAGGCCATCGTCGGCCATGGCGGCGAAATTCTGAAATTCGTCGGCGACGGACTGCTGGCGATCTTTCCGGTGACCAACCCGGATCAGGCTGCCCGCACCGCCGCAAACGCGCTGGCCGCGGCGCAAGAGGCGCTGGCGGCGCTCGACGCCCTACGGGCGGCAGCGTCTGCCGCGGGCGAACCGCCGCTCGAAATCGTCATCGCGCTCCACTATGGCACAGTGATCTACGGCAACATCGGAGCGGCCGACCGCCTCGACTTCACGGTGATCGGGCCGGCGGTCAATCTGGTCAGCCGCATCGAAGCCATCGCCAAGTCGCGCGATCTGCCGCTGATCGTGAGCGACGATTTTGCAAACGCGTATGGTGGCGGGTTGGCGTCGCTCGGCCTGCATCGGTTGCGCGGCCTCGACCTGCCGCATGAATTATTCACGCCGCCAGATGTTTAGCAGTCTGCTGAAAAAGCCCTCGTCAGGGCCTGCGGTTGATGATTCAATCTATAGATCGTGAAT
>JAQGKJ010000614.1 GCA_028290165.1 Bradyrhizobium sp.
TGCTGGAACCCGAGGCCGCCTGACGTGAACGGATCGATGCGCCGGCTACTGGGGGTGCTGCTGCTGCTGGCCGGCGGCATAGCGCTCGGCGCGGGCACCGCGCAGGCTCATCCGCATGTCTGGATCACCGCGTCGAGCGAATTGATCTATGCTCCCGATGGCTCGATCACCGGCGTTCGGCACGCCTGGACTTTCGACGACATGTTCTCGACCTATGCGCTGCAGGGGATCGAGACCAAGACCAAGGGCGTCTACAGCCGCGAAGAGTTGGCGCCGCTGGCGCAGACCAATGTCGAATCGCTCAAGGAATACGGCTTCTTCACCTATGCCAAGGCTGACGGCAAGAAGGAGAAATTCCGGGAGCCGGTCGATTACTTCCTCGAATACAGGGATACCGCGCTGACGCTGCATTTTACCCTGCCGCTGAAAACCCCTGTGAAATCCAGGGAACTGTCAGTGGAAGTGTTCGACCCCTCGTTCTTCATCGATTTCGGGTTCGCCAAGAAAGACCCGGTCACGCTGGTCGGAGCTCCCGCCGCCTGCCAGATAAAATTCCAGCGGCCGAATGACGGCGCCGCCGGCGCCCAGAAGATCGGCGAGCAGAATTTCCTCAGCGGCGACAATTCCAACTACGGCGCGATGTTCGCCAACAAGATCACGGTGGATTGCCCATGAGGTCCGAATCTCGCTTAAGTCTCGCGCACAGCCTGACGACTTGCATCGCCGCGATTGCGGTGATCTTGCTGCTCGACGGCGTCACGCACATGCTGATGGCCCAAAACCCGTTCGGCGGTCCGCGTCCCGGCGGGGCCGACCCGCAAGACGGCGGCATCGTCGGATGGCTTCTGGCCAAACAATCGGAATTTTACCGCGAGATGTCCTCGACCATTCGCGCAGCAAAATCCGACGGGTCGGCGGTCTGGACCCTGCTCGCGATCTCGTTTGCCTACGGGATATTCCACGCCGCAGGCCCCGGCCACGGCAAGGCGGTGATCTCCTCCTATCTGGTCGCCAACCAGGAGACCGCGCGGCGCGGCATCGTGCTGTCGTTTGCCTCGGCGCTGATGCAGTCGCTGGTCGCGGTCGCGATCGTCGCGGTGTGCGCCTGGCTGCTCAATGCCACCGCAAAAACCATGTGCGGGGCTGAAAAGGCGATCGAGATCGGAAGCTACGCCCTGATCGCAGCCTTCGGCGCGCGGCTGGTCTGGACCAAGGGCGGCGGGTTCATTCGCGCGCTGCAGGCGCCCCAGCTCACGCCTGCGATGGCGCTGGCTTCAGCGGCTCTACCTCACGATCATGCCGGCCATGGCCATGGCCACGACCATGATCATCACGGCCGTGATCACCGCGGCCATTCCCATGCTCACGCCCAACTCGCGCATCATGACCATGACCATGAGCATGGTCACGACGGCCACGATCACGGCCACGTCCATGACGAGCATTGCGGCCACTCCCATGGCCCTGACCCGAGCGAGCTTGCCGGCCCCGGCGGCTGGCGGCGCGGTTTTGGCGCGATCTTCGCGGTCGGCGTCAGGCCCTGCTCGGGTGCGATCCTGGTCTTGGTGTTCGCGCTGGCGCAGGGCATGTTCTGGGCGGGCATCGCCGCCACCTTTGTGATGGGGATCGGCACTGCGATCACGGTTGCGACCATCGCGGTAATCGCGGTGTCCGCCAAGGACCTGGCGCGGCGCCTGAGCGGTGGCAGCGACGGCGGCGGCGCGCTCTTCATGCGCGGCGTGGAATTCGGCGCGGCGGGACTAGTGCTGTTGTTCGGCGTCGGCCTGCTGTTCGGCTACGTCGCCGCCGAGCGCGCGACCTGTCTCTAAGCCGGCAACGCGCGCCGGATCGCCGGCATGAAGAAAATCGCGAAGTCCGCTCTTCCCCCGTTAGCCGACATTCAGCCGTCCGCATGCCACGTCCGGTTCGCGCCAATAAGCGACATCGCGCCAGGAAGGCCGCCGGCCAAGGGCGCAAAAAAGCCGCCGCCGGGTTGGGAAAATCGGCGGCGGACAAGCACCGGCGCGTCAACGTCAATCGCCGCGATCCTTCTCCCGGTGAACGAACTGTCGATGAACTACGCGTCCTAGCGCGTTGACCACGGATATCTCAAGGTCCTGATCGTCGCGGAGGCTCTCGTCACGGAAGTGCCGGACAATTTCTTTGCAATGCTCAATTGCTTCTGCCTTTGTTTTGAACTCGGTCCCAACTATATCCCTATGCGGGACGCCATCCTTCATATCGAAGAAAAACTTCTGCATCGCCAATCCCTCTGCAGACACCAATCCGGCGTGTCAGCATTTGTTCCCAACGTCGCCCCCTCGGAAGATGACGTCGTCGCTCATGGCCGCCGCGGGCGGATTCAGATCGCGGCAAGCCATCCGATCACGTCCGATTCATCGGATCGGTCGCTACAGTGACTATGTGTGCGTGATCGCACTTGGCGCGGTCGAACGTCCGAACATCATACCCGGATGGACCCCGTGCAATGCGCGTTAGGACCATTCTGGCTTCGCATTTCCGGCATCGCGGACGCTCGATGGCGGGGAGCACAAGTCGTGAGGACGAATAGTCTGGAATTAGCTGTCCAACGTATGGGCTTTAAGCCATGTCTCGTTCCTGAAGAGCCTCCGAAGGGAGAGCGCTATTTGCCGGTGCTCATCACGTTCCGCTCCTGGCGGGAACGTCCGGGGATATCGGAACACGTTGCGCCGGGTCTCGATAAAGTAGGCCATCTCGCGGCGGACGTCGGTTTCCGGTTCTAGCATTCGACTTGGAGACGGCATGATGCCCCTCTGGATCAGGCGGGAGCATTACTCCCATCACCGGTGACTGCCGGGTGCTGTGCGGTGAACAGGCAATCATGGCTCTTTTCGGCTCCGAGCCGGTGGTCGATATTGCGCACTATTCAAAATTGTACGCACAAAGAAACGGCCCCAACTGGGGGGAACTGAGTCATCTTGGGATGCACGTGGGCTGGCGGGCGATCACTACCGCAATAAGATGTCCAGCCATTTCGAACGCTGCCTCCGATCCAAACCCCCTTGGGAAGGAGCTGCTTGGGGCTCGCGACCTTCGGTAGGCCGATGATATCGGCTCATGAAGTCCTATGGAACGCCTCGGCCGGATAAGAGGGTGCCTACAGGGCGGCGATCGCCTGAACTTCAATGAGAAACGGCTCCCTCACCAACCGATCCACCATCAGAAGCGTATTGGGAGGATACTTCCGATCCTCAAACATTTTCGGGAATTCGCGCTGCCGAAATGCCATGAATTTCGGGATGTCCTGTGAGTGCACAAGATAGGTGGTGAACTGAACGACGTTTGACCAGTTTGCATCCGCAGACTTCAGCGCGGTGTATATGTTCGCAAACACCTGGATCGCCTGCGCGTCAAAATCGCCGTCGCCGACGATTTCTCCGTTCGCGTTGCCCGAAAGCATGCCGGCAATGAACAAGAACTCGCCAGCTTTCACCCGCGTGACGTGATTGTATTGTCCCATCGGCGGACCCAGGCCTGTGGGATTATAGATATTGATTTCGGCGCGCATGTAGTCACCTTTCTTCTGGAAAGCCCTTAACGGACAGGATTCTCGAGCGTGCCAACGCCGGGAACGTCTATACGTAGCACGTCGCCTGCCTTCAGATAGCGCGCAGCGGCAAAACCAGGCCGGATTGCTGATATCAAGGCACGGCCAGCTTGATCGCCGGGTCATCGGCAGATCTGGTGACCAGACCCTCTCGAGCCATCGACTCGATCATCGGCCAGTTTTCCCGGAAGAACGTGGTGGCGTCGTGAATGTTGGGCGCCTCCACCTGGACGCTGCAAGCTTGTCTGCCGCCCCTGTTGGTTATCTGAAAGTGGAACGTGTAGGCTATCTTCCCCGCGGCATTGTTTGTCGGGCGGCTTTCGCGGCGCATTTGGTGTCCCCCCTTCGTGCGTCGAAACGAGACACTCTAGATTTACGATTTGGTTTTTCCTGCGGCGCGTTGGCGGCGCAGCCCGACCAACATCGGTGCTAGATTACGGCTTTGTCTTGGACGAGGAAGCGAAGGCGTTCTTCACGGCCGCGGAAAGCTTTGCCCAGCTGCAAGATAATGAACTATCCTCACAGCGCATCGATTTCGATCGATCCACCGGCCGCCTTGCCGGTATCGGCGGCGAATTCGTCCGCGTCAATACCATCGGCAGCCCGGCAGGCTGACGCGCTCTTTCCAGATCGGCCCGCAGCTGTTCGTTCTGTTGTATTGCCAATTCCGCAGAAACCGCTTCGCGCCGTTGCGCATCGAGGAACCCCATATAGGCGCGATCGATCGCGTTGCGCTCCGCTACCGTCGGATTAGGACCGGCAATGTTGAATATCCGATCCTGCATGAAGTCGTAATAGCTATAACTGCCGCCCGCTTTGCGCCGGCCTGCAAAATGCGCGTTGCAATCCATCATTAAAGCACCGCGCTCGTCATTCGACGGACGTTTGGCCTCGACCTGTTCGACGCAGTCTTCAAAATCGCGGGCAGACTGAGGCGGCGACCCCCGATGACCCGGCCATAGCACCACGAGCGCCAGCAAAACCAGCGCGATCGCTGTAGCAAGATACGTTTTTGCGCCCCCGCTTCGTAAACGGTCCATGCGTTACAGCCCCCATCGATTCGCCCAGTAAGTGGAGCAAATGCGGGTTTTTGCAGGCAGTTCCCCGGATGTGGCAAGCCGGCCACATCCAGCTGATTTATTTGCCGCCACGAATTCCTGCCATCATTGAGCGCAGATCGTTGGACAGAATTCGATGGCTTTCTACAAAGGATTTTGGTCATGCGGTCGGCAAAAATCATTGCAGCCTTGGCGGCGGTCGCCTGTTCATTACTTGCATTTAGCTGGGTTGGACTCGCGCTACTCGGCTTTTGAGGGGGAGGCGAACTCGTTGGTGCCGGCGAACTGGTTTGTGGATGTCGAACTCACTTCGCTGATTTCTCTATCGCCATGATTTCGAGATGCATTGCTTGCTGCGGCGCAGCTGCTGACCAATTGCTGTGCGCTGGGGTTTGGCGCCGCAGGCAGGCGCGCCGATCGCCTGGCAGGAGCCTGGCAGCGCCGCGGCCGAGGACCCAAAACCGCTTGAGCCCCGGCCAACGAAACAGGCGCGCGCGACGCGAAATCATCCTCGGCCCGCTCGATAGGGTGGTCTCTTACTGCTTTCACACGGCCTGCGCTCAGGCAGCCATTTGCTTCGCGCGCCATCAAGAGATTTGGCGCCCGGCTTGGGTCACCTTGGCCGCCAAACCTTCCCAAGGCCTGAAGATCTGCGTGGCAAGTTTGCCGTAGAGCTCACAAATCTTCTGCGACTCAGCGACAAAGTCCGCGAGAGCCTGCCTTGCGAACTCGGTCTGAACCTCAATGGCGTTGTCGAACGACCGCACACCCATGAGCTTCTCGACAAAGGACCTGCTCTCCTGCAACGACTTCCTGGTGTAGTCTACGTAGGCATTCGCAATGGTTTGAATGCTGACTGGATGATCGTCCGCGGGTGCGGCTGCGCCGATTGAGGGGGCATCCGCCAGTGCGGCTTCGCCGATTGAGAGGGCATCCGCCGGTGCGACTGCGCCCATCGAGGGGGCATCCGCGGGTGCGGCTGCGCCGATTGAGGGGGCATCCGCCGGTGCGACTTCGCCGATTAAAGGCCCATTCGCCGGCGCGGCTGCGCCGTTCGTGGGGGCGTCAGTTGACGCGCCCATTGGGCTGATTCGATCTTCATCCCGCTGATCGAGCTTCGGGCTTTGCTGTGGTTCAGGTTTCTGGCCCCGCTGAGACCCCTTCTGGCTGCGCTGGCGGGGCTTCCCGCTTGGTTTTTCCTTGTGCGTGGTCGACATTGTTGAACTCCGTTGAACGCCGCTGTTGCAAATCAAACGCCAAGACTCCGCCATGTTTGCGATGGAATCGCGGTTCTGGCTTGTTCCTCGCGCGGCGTTGATGTGGTGAGCGGAGATTGGAATGGAGCGCGGGCGGACACCTGACGCTCTCGTTTATGGCTTCCTGAAGGAAAGCAAGAACCGGGGCGGATGCGCGCTGGAAACGCCCGGCCGGTGGGAGCGTCAACCGCCCTGCGATCGTGGCGGCGTAAAGGCTTCGAGGTCCGAGATGGGATCATTTTCAGACGTCGGTCGGCGCAACGGCGATGTCCGGTTTACCCGGTGAACGGACATCGTAAGTCCGCCCAGACATGTCCGAAAAGTGCCAGGACCGGACCCACGCGGCACACCGCAATCAATTTCTGAAGCGTCTACCGAGTGGAATGTTACCAGGGTAACGCTTCTTCCCAGCAACGAAACGATGTCGTAGCGCGCACCATTCACACATGCGCGGGGCTGCCGTGGCCAAGGCGGCCGGGTGCGAAACAGGAAGGCCATGAAAATGAGCAATGCCAGCGAAGAGCGGTTTCTGATCGACAGGGGCACGGATGCTGAGCGGGCGTCGCGAACCTCTTGGGGTGAGGAATCATACGTCAAAGTTGCCTCGACACTCAGCAACAACGCCTACTCTATTACGTAATTCATAAATCTGGGAGGCCGCCTTGAAGCTCTCGCTGTTTTCCGTCCAGGACCATTATCCCGATGGCGCCCGCACCGTCCCCCAGCTCTACAAGCAAGTGATCGATCAAGCCGTCCTTGCAGAAGAACTGGGATATGCCGCGTTCTTTTCCGCGGAGCACCATTTTCATCCCTATGGCGTGGTTCCGAATCCCACCGCTTTGCTCTGCGCGATTGCCCAACGCACGACACGCATCAGACTCGGAACGGCAATCTCGATCCTTACGTTTCACAATCCGAGAACGGCGGCCGAGATTTTTGCGATGGCGGATATCCTTAGCGATGGCCGTTTCGTGCTCGGCGTCGGCTCCGGCTATCTCAAACATGAGTTCGAAGGATTCGATGTCGACCCCGCTGAAAAACGCGATCGTTTCGACGAGTGCCTCGCAATCGTGGAGCGGCTTCTGTCCGGCGAAAGGGTGACCTGCCACGCAAAGTTTAGCCGCCTGGACGCGGTGAAATTGAATGTCGAGCCGATCCAGAGGCCGGTGCCGCTTTACGTGGCCATTCTCCGCAAGGAGGCCGCCTATCACGTCGGCTTGCAGGGACGAGGACTTTTGACGGTGCCATACGGCTCGCTCGATCATGTCGACGAAATCGGTTCGCTGGTGTCGGAATTTCGCCGCGGCCGAACCGATGCTGGCAACAAGGCCGTCGCTCTTCCGCAAGCGCTTGGCGACAACGTCGTATGCCTCCATACCCATGTCGCCGAGACCGACGCCGCGGCACGCAGGGAGGCGGGCGGACCGTTTGACCTCTATGTCGAGACCCGGCTGTATGCGAAGAAAATGGTCTATGACGATATTCTCCAAAGCGGCATTCATCTTTTTGGGTCGGTCGAGACCGTCACGAAGAAGCTTTGCGCGCTCGCCGAGATGGGCGTGGATCACGTCATGACCATGCAAAACTTTGGCAACATGGCGCCCGCCGACGTGACGAACTCGATGCGCCTGCTGGCGGAGCGGGCGATGCCTCAAGTTCGGCGGCGCCAAGCTAGCCGGTTGTTGCGGGGCGTCGGTTAGCAAATCCAGATGGCTCCGATGTTCGATGAGCGTGAATTTCGTAGAAGTTTGGCGGCGTTTGCGACAGGCGTCGCCATCGTTACGACGACCGATGGCAACGGTCTACGAACTCGAGCCTAGCGGCATTCGCGCGCGCCAAATATTTTGCCATCAACGTCCTGACCGCAGATCAGCGGGAACTTTCACAGCGGTTCTCATCCACCGTCGCGGACAAATTCGACGGTGTGGGCGCTGTTTCTGGTCATGGGGTATTCCTTTGATAAACGGATGTGCCTTCGACCCCGCCAATGGCCGGTTGCGTGCGTCTCGACTTCAATCAATTTGAAAAACAAAAACGCTGGCGACGGTTGCCGGGACAAGATAATAGAGAAAACAATTCTGCGCGCTTTTCGTGCGCGCACGTTTTCACGCAGCCAGGGTCCAAAAGCGGAAGTCTTGGCGTCTCAAACTGAGGTCAGCTTTGTTTCGCATAGTGGACATCGTTCATGCGATCGACAAATGGGAAAAGCTACCGACAGCCGCACCTTAGAGGAAACGCATGCTCACGTTGATCGGCATTTTCATCGTCGTCGTAGCAGCCCTCCTCTCGAATAAGGAGCAGAGCAAGGGGGCTTGGCTACTCGCCGCAGTGGTGATTGTGCTTGTCATCATTGCCGACCGCATCCACACTAGATTGCGATCCACCGCTCCAGCCGCGCCATCAGAAACGATCCGGTAGAATGTCCGAGTTGAGTCCCAAAAGCGGAAGGCCTGGCTTCTCAGAATGAGGTCAGCTTTGTCTCGCACAGCGATCGTTCAATGCGATCGGGCTTCGGTACCGATTGCCCGACGGGCAAATCAGTAAATTGCTGTCCAGCCCCATTTGCAAAAATATTCCGCTTTCGCCGTCGGGCAAATCAAATCTACAACTCCCGCTGTCTCGTCCCACAGAGGGGCGGCTCGCGATCGTCACGGACGCGGGACGGGATGCGGTGGACGCGGGCGGCGCGCTGACGAACGTGCTGCTTCCGCCTTCGCTAAAGCTTCGGCGGACTGGCACCTAGCCCGTCGAAGCCTTTGGCGTAGACGGGACGCGGACGGCGAAGTCGTGTGGTCCCGACGCCCCGACGCTGGCGTCAAGTTGGCGGAAGCAATTCTGCCGGCGACGGTGACAAGAGAGCCGATCACCGGGGAGAGCACGAAGGAAACCGTTAAAACCATTGCGCGGGGAATGCCGGGTGATTTCCGGTGTGACCGTGGTGACTAACGCGCGTGCTCTCTACCC